>JADHXS010000065.1 GCA_016782835.1 Phycisphaerae bacterium
GGGGATGTTGCCATATAATACCGCATCAATGCCCTGCGTCAGCTCGTAGCCTTCACGCGCCAGAACAGAGTCCACGCCGTACGGGAAACGCGCCCACGTATCATACACTTCTGCCGACTGCGGTTGGGGCGTTTTGCCAATTTCAAACTCGACAATGCCGTCATCCGGAAAGTTGCCGCTATAAAACCGCATCCTGTTCGTGCCGTTGGGCTTGTAGGCCATCCAGATAAATCGGTCCGTACCGACACCAAACAATTCGGTGCCGTTATAGTCCCCGTGTTCAACACCCAGACAGAACCGCGACGAACTGCGACGGACTTTCGCGACCGAAATATCAATGCCCTTATCCGCCGCAAGCTGTTTCAAATACTCAAATGCTTGTTGATCATTCGTTACATTCACTGAATAACTCTCCTAATATACACTCTTATTTAAGAAGTCCCCATGGGCTGAACAGAAAATAAAGAAGCAATGTCACAATTACGACGAGAACGCCTGCAATCATGGCGCCCTTGGATGTATGAAGTTCAATCGTCGTGTTCAGTTTAAATTCAACCGGTTGCGACAGAGGTTTAACGAGCGTAATGATAAGCATAACCAGAAGGCAGGAACCAAATGTAATAGCCATTCTATTTAAAAAGTTACCAATCAACGTGCTCATCATGGCATTTGCCATCAGTTCGCCGTTCAGGGAGACAACTTTCAATGCCCCGTACACAACCATATTGGTCAGTAGGCCAATGACACCGGCCATCGGGGGAGCCTTATGGACCAACAGGCCAAAGACAAAAACCGCCAAAATACCCGGAGAAATGAACCCCTGCCCCTCCTGGATAATCGTAAAAATACTGTTGCTGATTTTCGGATCCCCAAGTTTGGGAGCCAGCAGGATTGCAACCACGGTGAAGACTGCCACACACATACGTCCCAACGTTACGATCGACTTCTGTGATGCCTGCGGACTAAGATATTTTTTGAAAATATCCATCGTAAAGATCGTGGACGCGGCATTTAACATCGCTGCCAAAGAACTAACTACGGCCCCAAGCAAAGCAGCAAGTACAAACCCAGTCAGTCCAACCCCCTGCGGAAGAACGTTGCCAAGCAACTGCGCCAAAGCTGTATCATATTTATAGGCAATAAACTTTTGTATCGTAACAGCAGCGCCTGCGGCTTTTGCCGCTTCCTCCGTTTTAGCATTATAAACTTCCAGTTCCGCCGCAAGCCCCGGGAATACACTCGACCACGCTTTATCTTCGGAGGTAAAGACGGCATACTCAGAAACCGACAGCGCATCGTATTTTTCCTGCGTAATCGGAAGAACAAACGGATTGCGGATTTTAACGGCCTTCATACTTTCGTCATCAGCATAAACCGCTATCATAAACTTATCCGACGGCCAAGACGAAATCGCTTCTTCTGTGGGGGCCTGGGTAATTTCGACCAACCGGGTATCCGGATTGGCCATCGCATATTGGCTGATAATCGGAGCATTATCCGAAACAGCATCTTTCTGCATATTCCCAAAAAACAGGTTAAATGCAATAATGCCGGGAACCACAATCACGAACGGAATGAGAAGCTTCATGAAAGCAGAGAAAACGATGCCTTTCTGCCCTTCGGCAAGCGACGCAGAACCCAGGGTGCGCTGTGTAATGTACTGGTTCAGGCCCCAGTAATAGAAGTTTGGAATCCACAAGCCCAGCAATAACGCAGTCCACGGCAAAATGGAGTCGCTTTTGGGCAGAAACATATTCATTCGGATTTTGTTCAGTTCCCAGAACCGCTCCACGGAACCGGTGCCTTCCGTGAGTGTTTTAACGGCGACCGCCCCGGTTTTCACATCGATAACATGGGCCGCTTCCGTCGCATTTCCAAGTTTGTCAAACGCAAAGAACATGATAATCGCACCCCCGATAATCAGGGCGCTTCCCTGGATCAAATCCGCCCAGGCACACGCTTTCAATCCGCCGGCAAATACATAAACACCGGCAATCGCACCAATCGCCAAAGCACCCCATTTTAAGCCGATGCTATACCCCATTTGACCCGCCAAAGAACTGATCGTGAGAGCACCCGAATAAGTGACCGCACCCAGCAACAGCATATAAATACCCAGTGTTGCCAGAGCCATGATCAGACGTGCCCACTGATTGTAACGATACTCTAAAAATTCAGGCATCGTATAAATACCCGCTTTAAGAAAATACGGCAGAAAGCAAAATGCCACCACAACCAGTGTAATCGCCGCCATCCACTCATAACTGGCGATCGCAAGGCCGACATGGCTGGCCGCATTTCCGCTCATCCCTACAAATTGTTCCGTCGAGATGTTTGCGGCAATCAATGAAAAACCAATCAGCCACCATTTCAACCCGCGCCCTGCAAGGAAGTAGTCTTCGCCGGATTTTTCATGTCTGCTTTTCAGCATCCCTAGGCTGATAACGCTAACGACAAAGACAACGAATACAACTATATCCCAAAAACTAAATATCATCTTCTACTCCTTAAAAAGTGTTCCTCATCAACTTATTTCTATAGAATCCGTTCCAAATGGCGTTATTTTGTGGATTATCCACATTTCGCAGCGGTTATCAATAAAATTTATCACAAATTAAGCATACACATAAAAAAACAAGATACACTAAGTCTTGATTTTGCTGTTTTATGATAAGTATGATTCTGAAAAAGCGGTTTATCCTCGCGAAAATCGCTTGGACAGGCACACTACAAAAAGAGCCATCAGGCACGCCCCGCTGAGCGATTCGAACATCGTCACAACGCGTGTCAGCCAATCGCTTCCTGCCGGGTAAATATCGCCCAATCCCAATGTGGTAAATGTAATCGTACTGAAATACAGACCGTCAAATAAGCTCAAGTCATGTTGTGCATCAAAGCGGTAGGTCACATGGGCCAAATTGGAACTGTAAAAAAGACCGCACAGCAAAATAATCACCACACCAGCCGCCAAAACCCGTATGGGCTTTTCACCATAACCAAACAAAAAACGACCCAGTACCAATTCCGGCAGCAATCGAATTCCCGCAATCCAGCGAAATAGTTTTTTATCTGTTGAAAGCTTTTCGTAATTGAGTCCGCGAAACTTTTGCCAGAAATGTGCACACTGTTCACGGTAAAAACATTCACCCGCCTGTTGATAATATCCCGCCTCCTGACAGGCCTGTTTGATAAAACGCCAGAAGCTTTCGTCATCCCCAAAACGCTTACGCACAAATGAAACCCCCTCATAAACAGGCACGGCCTTGCTTCGTGAATACACAGCCGCAAAGTCACAGCGGCTCTGGAATTGAGCCTGTGTATAATTGACTCCTTTACTGAAGCTCGAATTGGCAAAACGCGTATCTCCGGCAAATAATGCATCATTGAACAGACCGTAGCCTTCGAAAGAAACCGTTCGAAACATTGCCCGTTCACGAAAAACAGTCTTGCGAAAACTGCAAACACGACTGAAGGTACAGCCGTCAAACCCCGCCAGTCCCCTGAATTCGACATTGCTGAATCGCGTTTGTCCGGCAAAAACCGATGAATTAAACAGCACATCCTTTTCAAAAACAATTTTCAAACTTTCGGGCTGCTCCCATGAACCTGCAAAAAACACGTCATTTTCAAACGTACAGGAATTAAAATACAGCGATTGAGGCAGGACTAACACATCGGTATCGCCCTCCTTGAACGTGTGAAGCTTATCAATACAACAGGGAAGGTTTTTTGTAAAGAACGCCTTCAAATCGAGTATTCCACTGATTCGGCATCGCGTTAAATGAATATCCTCACCCGCCGCAATCATCTCAAGTATGTCCGATGCGGTTACTGCGCTGTTTTCCTGCTCAAGTCCTACCATATTCCTTTCCGTGGATAATTCTAATCCGGCTGCCCTTGTAAAACCGTCAAAATATCCTCTTTTTTGGGGAGTGTATCCTGCAGACCAAAACGACTGCGGGCCAGTGATTCCGCCGCAACGGCAAATCGAACCGCCCGGTCAGGTTCATCCCCCGTTCCCAGGCAAGCTGTCAGAGCGCCTGCAAATGCCGAATCGCAACCCGTCAGATCAACCACCTCGCCGGCAATACCTCGAATATGCCGCGGGCCCTGCCGATCAATGACCAGAGCGCCGCTCCAGCCAAGACTAATCACGACACATTTGGCCCCTTTGGCCACAAGTTCGGTACCAATAAACTTCAAGTCGCCTTCCCCGCCTGACCCCAGTTCAGCCGAACACATAAATCCTTTAAAACGAAGAGTGATGACATCCGCATTATAAAACTCAACCGGCCAATCTAGTGAATGAATAACACTACGTTCTATCCGCGGAAGCTTAGCGCTTAAAATGACACGTGCTTTATGTATTTGGGCTGTCCGAACCGCAGATACAGTCGCCTCAACCGGAATCGCATCATCGACAAAAATCGCATCGGCGGACCCAATAAGCTGTTCAGCCGCTACATATTCAATTTCGTCCCGGCCCAGAACACGATTGGCACCGGCAGATCGGCAACTGCAATTTTCACCTCGCCTGTCTACAACCGTCACAACAATCCCTGTGCTCATTGCATTGGTAGAATATACCAAATCCGTATAAATATTATAACGCCGTAAATTCTGACGAATCATATCCCCGAAACAATCCTGTCCCACACGGGCAAGCAGGTAAGTTTCACAACCGCAAAGGGCTAATTGAATGGATGTGTTGACACCGGACCCTGTTGGAACACAGGTGAAACCGCTCCCCTCGGCAACCTTGCCGGGCGACGGATGCTCTTCGCACTTAACCGCCATGTCCACATAAGCCGGTCCAATGACAATGACTTTCGGAATCCGTTCTAACATAGAAACTCCATTAAAAATCCATTTCACAACTTCCCATAATATACTCGAAAACATATCCACTGGAAAGCATTTTTCATTTTTTTGTGATTCTTTACCTTTTTTAGCAACTCGTTAGAGCAAAGTATATTTTTTGTCGATTTTTTGAAAAATCGGGGTATAGTAAACTCAAATGAAACAATATTAGGAAACGTTAACGTGAAACATTATCAGGTTCATTTCCAGCCGGATGATAAGCAAGTGACCATTCACCACGGTGCCACATTGTTGGAAGCTGCGGGATTAGTCGGCATTATCCTCTCCAATCCATGCGGAGGAGCAGGACGCTGTGGTAAATGCAAAGTCCGCCTGATGCCTTCCAAAAAGGAAGTATTTGCTTGCCAATATGCCATTGAACATGATATCGAGGTTTTTATTCCGGATTCAAGCCGTTTCTTTAAACAAAAAATTCTGGAACATGGCATCACTCAGGATGTTCTGGTAAACCCCGCTGTCCAAAAAATATTTACTAATAACCCCGTTTCGGGATTGGAAGAACTATCGAAAATCATCACTCGAAAACTCCGTGAGCCGTGTTACATCGACAAGGACATGGAAGACAAATATGTAAAAAATCAAACGAGTTCCAACCATGCGGGTATCACAGCGGTCTTAATTAACTGTATCACCACGGGTACCGATTTAAGTTCGGATACCATAAGCTGGCGGCTTGTCAATATTGAAGAAGGTGACACAACCGAAAAATTATTCGGTCTGGCCGTGGATATCGGCACCACAACAGTGGTTGCCCGACTTATCAATCTGCAAACCTCACAGGTCATCGCAACCGTTTCAACAGGAAATCCACAGGCTCATTACGGCATTGATGTTATCAGTCGAATCGGATTTACAGAAACAGACGCCGGGGGGGCAACATTACATGAAACGATTATTTCCTGTCTAAACAACCTGTGCGATGAAGCTGCACGCCAGGCCGGTATTGAAACCAATCATATTTACGAAATCGTTATCGCAGGCAATACAACCATGAACCACTTGCTGCTGAAATACCCGGTTCGGCAACTGGGTCAGGCCCCCTACCAGGCACATTCTCTGCTGTCGACGAATCAAAAAGCATCAAAAGTCGGATTGTATATCAATCCGGCAGGTCATGTTTACACGCCGGCTAATATTGCCGGATTTGTCGGCTCAGATACCGTCGCAGCGGCGCTGGCGTGCGGGTTGGATAGTACTGACGCCGTGACCCTTCTGGTCGACATCGGCACAAACGGAGAAATCGTCCTCGGCACTAAAGACCATCTTTGGGCGGCCAGTTGTGCCGCAGGACCTGCCCTTGAAGGAGCAGGCATCACATTTGGAAGTCGTGCTCAGTCGGGAGCCATCGAAAGGGTCATCTATGACCAAAATGATATCGACATTGACGTCATTGGGCAAACAAAGGCCGCAACCATCTGCGGCAGCGGGCTCATTGATGCTGTTGCCGTCTTATTAGACATCAAAATTATTGATTCAACGGGGCGTTTTACGGAGCCTGACGAACTCGGAGTTCCAATGGTTCCCGAAAAGATCAAAAAAAGAGTGACTCGCTATCAAAATGAACCGGCATTTGTTCTTACAGGTAAGGATAACTCTGAAACTGCTGTTTTACTAACCCAAAAAGATGTGCGACAGATTCAGCTTGCCAAGGCGGCTATTCAGGCGGGCATTTTATTACTGCTGAAGAAAGCAGGATATGATCAAATCCAAATCCAGCAGATTCTCCTCGCAGGAGCTTTCGGAAATTACATTCAAAAAGAAAATGCCATTCGAATTGGCTTACTGCCGAATATCGCCGTCGAAAAGATACATTTTGTCGGAAATGCAGCCGGGTCAGGTGCCCAAATGATACTCATCAATCGCGCAACCCGAAAATTAGCCGAGCAATTAGCTCGACAAATTGAATACCTTGAAATTGCCCACCAAACCGAATTCCAGGAAGTTTTCAGCGAATGCCTGCTGTTCCCCAAAAAATGAAAGAATGTAAAACACAGCAAAAGCTGTGTCTTACATTCTCTTTGACAACCTTTATCGCTTTACCGGCAGAAAGCTATAGATGATTCGTCTATTAAATGACAACCAAATCAGACCCGATTAGGATATCTTGTTGCGAACTTTCCACCGGGCTCTTCGCTTTTTACTGCCTATTTTTCGCCTGCGTCTTGGCTTGGCCATTCATTTCTCCTGTAATTGATTTCCTGCTTTTCAAATATAAGATAAACGGTTATTATAAAGAATTATAAAAAAATTGCAAGAAGTCAGCATAATTTTCTTTTGGGAGACAGTTTTATGATCCAGTGCACCGAATGTGAATATTTCCAACAGGATGCGCAAGGCCGAAGGATTTTCCGTTGTGACCCGTTTCAGAACATTAAAGAGCCTGAATGCCTTATGAAATGGCAGTTACTCAGACTCGACCTCCTCGTTTCACATTCCCAGGCAACACTTGCAGGCCAACAAAAAATGGCCCCGATTCAGGACAAACTTTTTAAGTATGTCAAACGCGAACTGGATGACATTGACGAATCCGACCGGTGGAAAATAGAAGAAGACGACGATCCGGAGTCCCCTTCGGACATCCTGCCATAACTAAGCCCTTCAGAAAAAAGGACTTATATGATACAATGGGAATTATCCTGCATAAGAGAGCACATTGTTTTTTCGCTGAAAACAGCATCAATTTTGCAATAAACAATAACGAATCGACGTCTTTCTTTTATGGAATAGCTCCGAAATGACTGAGCCCCAGGAGATTGAAAATCTTATTCAAAAGTGTAAAAAAGGCGATGCAGAGGCGTTCAATCGACTCATAGAACTCTATGCCGATCGTTGTTACGCTTATTTTTTCAGGTTAACCGGGCGGACTCATGTCAGTGAAGAGTTGCTCAGTGATTTGTTTATTCGACTGGTGAAAAAAATTCACTCGTTTAAAGGCGGCTCTTTTCAAAATTGGCTTTTTACCATGGCTTCCAACTTGTTCAGGGACTATCTGAGACGACAAAGCAGGCAAAAAAAGATTATTGAGAAAAAAGCAGCTCTGCTTGAGGCTGGGCAAACATCCCCAAAGCGGAAGGACCGGATATTTGACAATCTTCAGGTTGCTTTGGAAAAGCTGGACGCGGAAACAGCCGAATTGATTACGCTTCGCTATTATGGAGAAATGAGTTTTAAAGACCTGGCTGCAATGCGAAATGAACCAATCGGTACCACGTTATCAAAAGTTCATCGGGGCGTTAAAAAACTACGCCATATTATGGAGAGATTATGAATCATAAAAAAGAGAATCTTGAACAGTTATTGCAGCGGTTTATGGATGAAGCACATGCTCGCCAAATGGCTGACGATATTGGGCATGCGGATTATCTTTTTGATACGCATCCTGCTCCCTCTGTATCCCGGGAAACAATCCGGGCGATAAAGCAAAATACGCAAATCCGATTCAGACGCAATGAGCATATCCCCTCAAAAATGAAGTGGTTCGCTGCCGCTGTGGTTGTTGCCGCTATCTTGATAGGATTGTTTATCCGGCCTTCCAATGACGAAAATTCACCAAGCTCTTTTTTGAACATCGTTCAAAACAACCGTATCAGGCTTGAAGGCTTTTATACGGCGGATGCATCGACAGCCGAAATAGAAAACGAAATCACCCATCTATTAGAAGCCATCGAGGCCATTGACATGACCCCTTATGAACCCGTTAATACATTACAGCTAAATCTAATCCAAATAGAAAATGAACTTACGACAGACAGTACTGAATTCTGGAAAGGATAACTTCATGAAACAGGGAATGTTGATTACTGTGGAATTGTCCATTATCGGTTTTTTCGTTGCACTTTTGCCGATAGTTGTTTTGGCAGAAGAGACCCCGCAATCAAAAACAAAAAATGCTCCCGCAGCCAAACAGCCTGAAAAATCGGCACCAACACAAACAGACAGCAAACAAACCGATGTCGATCAAACATGGAAAGAACAGCTCGAACAGAAACATGTGCAGTTTATCGAATGGCTTCAGGAAAATTATCCCGATAAAGCAAAACAGCTTCTGGCCAACCGGGACAAAAAACCGGATGAGTTTGTTCAAGCGCTCTGTGAGGTTATGAAAATCTATGAACCCATTCAACGAGCAGAGCAAGACAATCCCGAATTGGCAAAAGCACTTCGCAAAGACCTTGAATTGCAGGACCAGCGGGATCAACTGCTTCGAGAAATAGCGATGGCAAAAGACCAGGACCGCCCGGCATTATTAAAACGCCTCAAAGAGATTGTTTCAGCCAGATTTGATAATATCATTCATAAAAAGCATCTGTTCTATGACCATTTGAGAAGGCGTCTTGAAAAACTGCAAGAAAAACTCGAAGCACAAGCCAAAGAACTGGAACAGCTAAAAGCCGAAAAAGACCAATCCGTCGAACAACGGATGAAAGAATTAACCGAACAGGCCGAAAAAATCAACTGGGAATAATTCCTCAATTGATTTCCGGCAGAATACTGTTTTTAAAGACCCGGCAGAAAACCGGGCCTTTTTTACTATCATTTCCGCTCCTGCTGTTCCCGCTGTGTGGCTTCCCGGAGAATTCTCTTTTCCTTATCGCTCAGACTATTGATTCCCTGTTGGTGCACTTTTTCAAGAATCCGGTCCACTTCCTGCTGAAACCGTATCTGCTGCTGCATTTTTTGGGACCAGTCGCCTTTCCGGCGTTCCATGCGCCACCGGGTTAGTAGCGGTTTATATTTTACATAAATAAATCCCGCTGCAAGACCGGTTAAATGTGCCGCCTCACCCCCAACATTTTTACCAAAAGTAATTGTTAGTAAGCTGACGATTACCAAGAGGATTACCAATCGAACCATTGTCATAGGGATGATTCCCCAGAGCAAAACTTTCATTTGAGGGTACATCACTGCCAACGCGGCCATGAGACCGTAAATCCCTCCGGAGGCCCCCACCATCATGCCCGCTGGAAGCACTTTTAACAGGACAAGCAGTGTATAGACAACTCCACCGGCTGCTCCGCAGATGAGATAAAATTTCAAAAAAGCCTTTGAACCCCAGGAGCGTTCGACAAATGGCCCCATGAAATACAAGACAATCAGATTAAATATTATATGCCCCAGCCCCGCATGCAGAAACTGGTAGGTTATTACACGCCAAACCTGAAGAATATTGTTAGCATTTGAAGGATGTACTGCTCCAAAATAGTAAATATAATCCCCAATTTTTGGTACTAAGTTGGCGAAAATAAATATCGCAAAGTTACTAATCAGTAACCACTTGACAACCGGCGGAATACCGCCAAAGCCTCCTCCCATGCTGTACTGCTGCTGGTAACCGTCGTGTCGCGTGTAATCTCTGTCATAAATTCCCATAGGTTCCTCTAAATGATTCCATCTTGCTGGCTTTGTTGCTATAATATCGGCTCGTGTTTGTCATTCCCGTGCAGACGGGAATCCACTTGCTGCACACTGGATATCCGCCTGTGCGGATATGACATTTTTATATAGTGCTATAATATCGGCAAAATGGAAGCAGTTTCAACCAAAAAACGCCAAATATGGATTATCTCGGACAATTACAGGAACAATTGAATCAACTCGGCAGCGAAAACCTGCTGCGAAGCTGTACGTGCATTGATTTTGCGCAGGGGCCAGTTATACACATGGCCAACGGCAGCGAAAAGGTGCTGTTCTGCAACAACAACTATCTGAATCTGGCTAACGACCGGCGAATCAAGCAGGCTGTTACGGAGGCCGTCGAAAAATATGGCGTTGGTGCCGCAGCGTCGCGCCTGGTCAGCGGAACCATGACACCACATGTCGAATTAGAAACGGCTATGGGGCGATTTTTGCGTAAAGAGGCCACTTTGTATCTGCCCTCCGGCTGGTGTGCCAATCAGGCCCTGCTGACCACCCTGCCGCAAAAAGGCGATTTGGTACTCATGGACCGTTTCGACCACGCCTCGATCATTGACGCGGTGAAGGCCTCCGAAGCGGATTTTCGCACCTATCGCCGAAATCGGACCGAACATCTTGAAAAATATCTGGTGGACCCGAAATATAACAACCGCTTTATCGTCACCGAAAGCGTTTTTTCGATGGATGGCGACATCGCCGATTTGACCGAACTGGTCGAACTCAAGCAAAAATACAATGCTATTCTCATCGTCGATGAGGCGCACGCGATGGGGTGCTTTGGCGCAACCGGCGCCGGACTCTGCGAGCAGGCAGGCGTATTGGATGATGTGGACATTATTGTCGCCCCGCTGGGCAAAGCCGTCGCCTCCACTGGTGGAATTATCGCCGGGCCAAAATTGGTCATTGAGTACCTTATCAATAAAGCCCGCCCATTCATCTATACCACCGCCCCGTCGCCGATGGTTGCGGCCGCTGCATTGAAAGCACTTAAAATCATCCAAGCCGAACCGCAACGACGCAAACGATTGCAGGATAATGCGCAATTTCTACGAAATGAATTTAAGAAAATAAGCTTGGATATTGGCGATTCAACCAGCCAGATTATTCCGGTGATTTTGGGCCAGTCCGCAAAGGCATTAGAGGTATCCAAAAAACTCTTCGAAGCGGGCTATTTCGTCTCCGCCATCCGCCCTCCCACTGTCCCGCCAAACACCGCCCGCCTGCGAATCTCCACCCAATCCGACCACACACAACAGCAACTGAACGGCTTGTGTGAAGCACTGAAAGAATGCCTGTAAATGTTAGAGTTCAAACTTCAGCCTGTTTCGACTTTCATTGGTGAAAACTGAATTTTCGATTGTCTGGAATTTCTGAATACAATTGAGATTTCTCTTTCCATACGTTACCCACAATCATCCTCTTTTTGTTGGAAACAAATATGACTACATAGTCTATTTTTAATTGGAATTCAGATTGATCTTGATAGGGTATTAAAAATGTTTGCGTTTTTTGAGATAATTATTTCTCTATCCTTTTAGCAATTACACTTTTATTTTTTGCGGGTTGTGCAACACTTTACCAAAAAAAAGTTTTTTCTGGTGGATATACAGATTCGCTACTGCAAGATAACATATATCAGGTTAGTTTTCGTGGAAATGGATACACCAGCTCAGAGAGGGCGAATGACTTCGCTCTTATGAGAAGTGCGGAAATAACACTCAAATTCAGATTCTCCAAATCTGAACACAAAAACTGTTGTAAACAGCATCCATAAGCCCTGTACTATCAAATTATCACTTTTTTGCACGGGTTTATATGGGAAATCCGGGATTAATCATATTTAGCCATCCAGCTGGGCCATATTGGAGGTTTATAACCTGTGGGATATTTATCATACCATTTCTGGGACCATAGCTCTTTTATATGAATGTCTGAAACACTTAAGTCATTATAAATAAGATTGATACGGCCTTTTCCGTGACGCGGGATACAAAAATGCGAAATTTCATACTCGTATGGATTGCCACTAGAACGCCATTCACCCTCATATGTAGGGGGTGCCAATCTAACACTTGTATTGTCGTGATAATTAGGGGCGCCTCCTCGCCACATACTGTCCAGCATTAAAGGAACGCTACTGGGAGATTTGACGGCTTCAAAAGAGTTCCATACCCAACCTGAGGGACGGCCCTGAAGAGTGCCGGTGTCTCCTTGACTGGTTGTACACCATGTATTCATGCCGTAACTGCACCATTCCGCCTGGGTAACTCCGATATCATCAATCGTCGGCAAGCCCATTAGGTAAGCATAATTGACACCGCCGGGTGTATTTTCGCCATAGGTCCCGTTAGAGAGGAGTCCCGCTGGATTTTTTTTGGATGCTGTAGGGCACAGAAGCATTTTTTCCCGTTCGGGAAAATATTGACGCATTGGAATGATCCAGGCACCCCGATGGTACCCATCGCCCGTAACTTTCCAATATGGAAATTTGCCGTTACTATCCTGGCTGTAGAGGTTCCAGACGATGCCCCATTGTCGCAGATTCGACTTGCAAATGACACTTTGTGCCTGTTGTTTTGCTTTCTTTAAAGAAGGCAAGAGTACAGAAAGTAATATTGCGATGATGGCAATAACCACAAGCAGTTCTATCAACGTGAAACCATGTAGGGATTGACTCCGTGAAAAAGTACCATGACGCCGGCGTGAAAAGTTAATTTTACTAACCCCTACATGGAGATTTTGATTATGAGTAATTTTGTACAAGTTTCTTCGCATTGCAATACCTTTCTATGAATCGATCTGCATACAACCGCTGCCACCTATGCCGCTATCGACGCCGCATCCGACACTCTTGAAAAAGTGACTATTCCAAACCATTGCACCGGAAAAATCCTCCGGTTCATCCAATCCTTAAAAAGCTCTCGTGTCATACAGAGATAAACCCTCTCCGATATTAAAAGCAAACCAATTGAAAAATACGTTATTTTGAAATCTTTATCTCGTTAGCTAAATGCCACACTTTTTCAAAATGTAAAGATAGTCAAGGTGGCCGATCTGTTGCTTTTGTTTTTTCGTCACCTTAGTGACTCTGGGGCAGGGGGAGGGGGTAATCCCCTGCTTACATTTTTTTCAATCAGGATAATCGCCTATGTAGGCTAAAGCATGAAAAGGTTTCTGTCAATAATTTTTCTCGTTTCTCAGTAATTTTACGGTTTTTGTCATTCGTAAATTGTGAACTGTCTATGGCTTTTATAATATATCCGACATTTCCCATTTAAACTTTCACAGAACATAATTCTACCCTCTCGATGCTAATAATATTAACAAATTCAACTTAAACTATCAAGAGTTCTCTTTTTTGAGGCAATTTTCTTGCAGATTGATACAAAAGACCAGATTTGCAGGTCCCATACTGCTTGAAATCCATGCTTCTGTCCAGACCTTAACTGCTATAGTGTTCGCGGGAAAAATAGCACCTATTTCCTCTTCTTTCCCAACTCCCACGTTTTCAAAAAACCAAAATTCCAACACAATTCATAATTAAAAAAAATTGAACTCTGTCGTCTGGAATGGAAAAACAAAAGCTCACCGCGGCACAGCCGTTTCCGTAACTCAAAACTAAGAACTACGAAATAAGAACTGTTCCTTTCCTTCCTCAAAGCTGCCTATCAATAAGCCCCGCCCATCAGGCGGACTCGACTATTCCTGAGTTCGTGAGTTCCTGTGTTCGCCAGTCCTTCAATCATTTTCCCTTCCAATTTTTACCTATTTCGCTCCTATTTTTAAATCCCTTTTATCCCGTAAATCCTGTCCAAAAAAATTAGCGTTTATTCGTGTTGATTCGCGGTTAAAAATCCTTCCTCAATGTTGCCCCCAAATTATAGAACAAACCCTACCAAAAATCAAAACCTAAAAAAAATAGCCAAAATTCGTGTTGATTCGCGGTTAAAATTCCCCAAAATCTCCATAAAAACAACCGCCCGAAGGACTTCCTCAATTCAAAACTCAAAATTAAGAATTAAAAATTGTTTTTTATTTGTTTGACATTCATCTAACTTTTTGTATAATACACAAAATTGAATAATAGAATGATAAAAAATAAATCTGCGGAAATCTGTGTGAATCCGTGTCTGAAAACTAAATTAGAGTGCGAACGCCCCCGTCGCCCGGCCCAGAGCCACACCAAAACCAAATTTCAACTGCGGATTTTAGGTTCAAATTGACGTATTTTTCACTTTTTTGCGCATATTGGCGAGAAATTTGCGCATAATGGTTATTCGTTGTTCCACTATTTGATGTATAATATGCGTTAGAAAAACATTGATGACTGTCGAGACAATTACAAACAAAGGAAAATAACTTTTAATGCAAAATTCTCATCTCATCTGAAGAGGATTTCAATATCATGTGTTTTTTTACACAATCTGTTTTTTCAAGACGAAAAGGTTTTACATTAATTGAGCTGTTGGTAGTCATTGCGATTATCGCAATGCTGTTGGCTGTCATCCTTCCATCATTGCGACTTGCCAAGGAGCAAGCCCGCAAAGTTCTGTGCCTGTCTAATCTGAGGCAATGGCATGCCTGCTGGCAAATGTATCTTGTTGACAACAATGACAAGTTTACGATCGGATTCGACAGCAACGGGGGCTATCACTCTTGGATGGACCACATGAGACCATATTATCAAACGGAAGAAATATTTACCTGCCCCAATGCACCATTGCAAGAAAAACAGCCCGACTGCCCTGCGTCCAGTACGGGAAATTACTGGGGGACAACACGAGGAAAGTGGTTTGCTACCAATAGTGATACAAATTCGGAGTTTTCCGGCAGTTACGGATACAATTACTGGG
>JADHXS010000066.1 GCA_016782835.1 Phycisphaerae bacterium
CATCCTTGATGCGTTTTTGTTTTCGCACGTGCATACCGAGTTTCCGGCCGCATTCCTGAATTGCCAGCTTCAGTTCTTTGATAATCTCCGGATAGTGCGCCACCGCTTCCTTGCTCTCCGACGTAAACGGCACCCAAACCGAAGCAATATGAACCATCAGCATCATCGCCCCCGACGGTAACGCCCCCCGGCTTTGACTGAGTCCATAATTTCGCCAGTTCGTTTCTAAAACCGATTTGTGTGTCGCACAGGCAGACTGCTGATATAACAGCGGAACCCGATTGGCAAACCGAACCAGCCGCATCAGCGGTTCCTTGTCCTCATCGTTTTTTCCGTTATTGATATCCTTACAGCCAAATGCGAGGGCCGCCTCGACCACAAAAGGATTGCCGCGATACACCGTGGGCTTGCGGGTACAGCTTGTATAAAAATCCGCTTCAACAACGCGGGCAAGTCCCTCGATCATTTTTTCCTCGCCAATGGGGCCAATACAATCGGTCGGCGGCGCCATAATTTTCATCGAATTAATGGCTTCGTGTAATCGCTCGGCTTCTTTTAAGGCAATCTTCTGAGGTTTCAACCGCGAAGAAATCTTTGCTTTCTTGACAATTTCAGCACCCAGCCGCGGACTGATACGCGAGAAGTCACTTCGCAGAAAGTCTGCCAATGTTTTGCTGGCGCTTTCGCGAGCCATCTTGAAAAGAACCCCCAGCTCCACTCCATACGGGTGCGGCTTGATCTCGACCGGGATAAAAGGCAGTTCCTGTGACTGACGCAAATATTCATTGGTCTCGCCGCCCGGCGAGTGATAGATAATCGTCGCATGCGGATTGGCCATCGCCGTTTGCGCAATGTATTCATCTACACTTTGCCGGCCCTTGAGATATTTCCCTTCCAGTGTAATCGTTACGCTGGTTCCGGTCGGCAGGTCAAATTCACATTCTTCATCGCTGATAACTTCGGGCCGGTTTTTGGTTGTGTCAATCTGAACATGATAATGCCGTGCCGGATTTTTTTTGTTCGTGCGGGTAATAATCTGTACCGGTTCGCCGGTCGTTAACAGCCCATACATCCCGGCAGCACTAATCCCAATGCCCTGCTGGCCGCGGCTCATTTTCAATGTGTGGAATTTACTGCCGTAGAGCAAACGGGCAAAAATATTCGGGACCTGTTTGGGCACAATGCCGGGACCGTTATCCCTGACCGTCAGCCTGAACTTACTATCCGTATTTTCAATCGCCTTAATATCGATTACAATATCCGGCAGAATATGTGCTTCTTCACAAGCATCGAGCGAATTGTCCACCGCTTCCTTTACCGCCGTGAGCAGCGCTTTACGGGGATTATCAAACCCTAACAGGTGACGGTTCTTGGCAAAAAATTCACTCACACTGATATCACGCTGTTTAGCCGCCATGGATTCGGCTGTGGCGGCAACCGTTTCTCGCGAACGTTTCTTCCGAACCGGCGTTAGGATAGCGTCTGCCGTGGTGGTTTCTTCCGGGAGGCTGTCATCCATGTCTTTCGCCTTTTTTCGCGATGAGGATTTTCTCTTTTTAGATGTGGATCCTTTTGAGGTCGTTTTGGGAGAGGATTTTTTCTTGCTCATTGTCTTCTCTTGGGATTCCGGCTCCAGTTCAAAACCGAAACTCATCTGTGTCTCATCTTTTTTTTTCCGGGCGGTCATTCCTTCGACTCCGTGTAACCGAACGGCCCGACAGTACTTTCCTGCTGCCGGGCCGTCGGAAAATTCTATCCGTTCATTTTATTGCAATTTGCAAACATACATCTCATTCACAAAATCCAGGCCCGCCAGTTCTTTAGTAGCCTTTTCATCCGGCGTTTTATCCAGACTCACGGCCAAAATGGCTTTGCCTTCCTCACGTTTGTGACCGACACCCATTGTATTAATATTGATACTGTGATTGCCTAAGACCTTTCCGACGGAACCGATAACACCCGGCTTGTCGTCATTAAAGATCACCACCATCGTACCCTCCGGCGTGACTTCGATCCCAAAACCGTCAATCTCGATGATTCGCAGCAGACGGCCGCCGAATACCGTTCCGCATATCGTACGGGTGACCTTATCCGTAGTCACCGTCGCGGTGAAACTGGACTCCAGGTCTTTAACGTCTTCGTTCTTGGTCTGATCAATACTAATGCCGCGTTGTTTGGCAAATACCGGCGCATTGACCATATTGATAATCGTATCAAAATGCGGCTGAAGCAGGCCGATGGTAAACGCCGTCGCAATCGAATCCACAGGCTTATCCGCAATCGAGCCGCGGAATTCAATTTTGGCATTTTTGATGTGTCCCGGGGCTAGCGTGCTCATGACACTGCCGATTCGCTGGGCCAGTTCTCCATAACGCAAAACAATCGGCGAAACGCCGCCGCTGGTCGCCGGAGCATTCAGTGCATTGCAAATCGGTCCCCCCTTGATCGCATCGCATAATATTTGTGCCGCCTCCACAGCCACTTCAATCTGGGCCTCTTCGGTGCTGGCACCAAGATGAGGTGTCACCAGACACGTCGGACATTTTTGGAATCCCATATTGTCCGGCGGTTCTTTTGAGAACACGTCCAATGCGGCTCCGGCAATGACGTTTGTATTCAGGGCATTATAAAGATTGTCCTCATTGATGATACCGCCGCGGGCACAGTTCACAATCCGGCACGTCGGCTTCATCATCTCCAGTTGTTTCGTGGTAATCATGTTCGTGGTTTGCTCGTTTCGCGGAATATGCAAACTCAGGAAATCAGCTTCACGATAAATCCGCTCGATATCCTCAGTCACCTCGATGCCCAGTTGTGCCGCTTCTTTGGGGGCGGCAAAGGGGTCATATCCCAGAACCTTCATATTAAATCCCAGCGCCATTTTGGCCACCGCCATGCCAATGCGGCCCAGACCAATTAACCCTAATACCTTGTTGTTCAGTTGGTTACCGGTATATTTCTTGCGATCCCAAACACCGTCTTTAAGACTCACACACGCAGGCACCACATTCCGGCTTAATGACAGCATCAGCGCCATGGTATGCTCGGCGGCACTGAGCGTATTGCCGCCTGGGGTGTTCATCACCAGAACACCTTTTTGAGTCGCAGCGGGAATATCGATGTTATCCACTCCGACGCCGGCACGGGCAATGCCTTTGAGCTTGTCCGCTTTTTCGAGAACCTTCGCTGTAACCTTTGTCGCACTTCGGATAATCAGCCCGTCATACTCACCGATGACCTGTGACAATTCATCTTCGCTCATTCCCGTATTGACAACGGCCTCAAAGCCTTCCATTGAATTGATTAAATCGATGCCTTCCTGGGCAAGTTTGTCTGAAATCAAAATCTTGTACATAAAAATCCTCTCTCAAAACGTTTCCATTTCATATGCATCCTGAATCGAAATTTTTTCATCGATTGTCTTAAACTTCACTTTCTCACAGGGATAGAGATAACGCACGGCGCAATGAGCCGTCGCCGAAACCAACCGACTTAATGTGGCCGCACGACCTTCTGTTTCCAGATCCACCCCCACATGAACAACCTTTGCCGCTGAATTCTTCGGCCATACCGCTATCCCCAAATCCGCATCCAGAAGAACCGCACGGGACAGCATCTGGCCGGAATAATAATTTTTCACATTCAACGGCACCATGTCGTAATCATCCACCTGAACCAGCAAAACATATCCGACGCCCGCCGCCTGGGCGATTTTCATCGGGTCCTGAGCAAAGCTATCGTTCGAAATCGAACGGTCCCAGATGATGTTTTCCGGGCGGATTCCCGCTTTTTCTGTAAGATAAAGCTGAAACGTCACCATCAACTTATCCTGCACATCATAATCGACATCTAAGGAACGGGGGCATTCGACCCACAGCAGCAGTTTGCGGTTCTGCTGGGCCTGTAAATCATATTGCGGGGGAATTTTTTTCTCAAACATCCCGGGGGTTCCCAGAACCCCCAAAATTTTGCACCCTGAATTCACAATAGCCGCCAAAAGCATCACAACAAATAACGCTTTTCGAGCATCCAAACGCCGTAAATTTTTAATATCCTGAATTTTCAAGAATCGACCTTATTAACGTAACAGCCCATCCTGCCATGATTACCACAATTGCGGATATTAACAGGATACTTATACCTGCTGACTTAGATAGGTATTGCAGAAAGCCAAAATCTATCCCAAAAAGCGCGCAATGTAAAGCAAAAATCGCCGCCAAAACACCCACAACACAAAAAAATCCGGCTGCTGGCTGAATCCGGAACGCTTCGAGGATATGCCCGGTGAAAAATACCTGCCCGGCATGGGTCCAGCCACAGCCCGGACACGGCAGGCCGAACCGCTGTTTAAATCCGCACACGCCTACCAGCAGCCTGAGGTTGATATAGCCTTTTGCCGAGGCCCACAAAAGTATCGCTCCGGCAGTAATAACCAGAAAAATCACCGCGGCGATGATTCGTGCCCTGCGTGAAAGCTTTTGCTTTTTTACGAATTTTGATGGTTGGCCCTTTGTCATAGTTCCGTTACAATAGACTCGGCTAAACATCTTGTCAAGACGGAAAGGAACCTTATGTCAATCCCTCACACAGAATTGAGTCGAATGCTGGAAACAGCCGTAGTGGCGGCCCGCCTGGCGGGGCAACGCGCCATGGAAGAGTTGCGGTACATCCGCAAATCGCTTAAAAATAACAGCGAACTGGTAACACAGGCCGACCCGGTCTGTCAGAAAATCATCATTGACCGTATCTGTGAGACCTATCCCGACCATGGATTTATCGCCGAAGAAGGCAAAGACGGACACTTGCTTCGGAGGATGCCGCGTGGTGACGAATCTATTTGGTGGGTCATCGACCCGATTGACGGCACGAACAATTTTGCTAACAGCCTGCTGTGTTTTTGTGTCAGCATCGCCGCCATGCTCGACGGCAAACCCATCCTCGGCGTCATTTTCGACCCGACGACCGATTCGATGGTTACGGCCGCACTGGATATGGACGCCCAATTAAACAGCTCGACGATAACCGTCAGCGAAGACGGTATCGGCCCGTATGCCAGTTTCGCTGTGGACAGCCACCTGAACGCACGAACCAACCACGGCGCTGCGGAGATGATGCGGCAAACCCGCTTCCGCTGCATGGGCTCGACCGCCCTGCATCTGGCGTATGTCGCCAAAGGCGCGATGATCGGCATGGTCGCCACGTCAACCAAACTGTGGGATATCGCCGCCGGAGCTATTATCATCGAACGGGCCGGCGGTGTCGTAACCGATATTGACGGCGGCAGTCTCTTCCCCGTTTCACTGAAAGACTACAACGCCGAATATTTCGGCATTCTGGCCACCAACAAAAAAATCCACGACCAAACCCTGAAAATTTTTGCATGAAACGTAACGCCGGCATCCTGCTGGCAGTTTTGCGCCCAATTGTCATTCCCGCGAAGGCGCCGAATCCATAATCCCGCAGGGATTTTAACAACAATAGCCGCGGGTGCAGGCCGAAGGCCGAAACCCGTGGTCGTATAGCCGCACCTCCACCCAACCCCATCGGGGTTGAATTACGTCAATTCTAAAATCCCACAAAAAATACCGACTCTCCCAGATGGGATTTCACCTTCCACATTCCACATTCTATAATACCCCTCACCCACACGGCAAAAAAAAGGCCCTGCCGAAGCAGAACCTTTTCGAATTCAAGCATGTTGTCTATCGTGCTGTATCGTTAGGCAGGGACCACGTTGTTTGCACACGGGCCTTTTTTGCCTTCGCCGACGTCATAAGTGACGGTCTGATTTTCATCGAGGGTTGCATAGCCCTCTGTCTTGATTTCTGAATGATGGACGAACAAATCGTTGCCGCCGTCATTCGGAGTGATGAAACCAAATCCCTTGCTTGCATTGAACCATTTGACTGTACCTGTACTCACGTTACTACTCCTTGGTCTGTATTAGACCATTTAACAGTATCTCTCGATTAAGTAATGGGAAGGATATTTCTGAGAGATGAAAAAATAGGCTTCTTTAACTGCTAATCATTATCGGCGAAAACCCGGCCCAATACACGAAAAAAATAAAATAAACTTTCTCCCCCCACTCAAAACAAGGCGAATACCCCCTTTAACCCCGTCAAAAGACCGATTCCCTGGTTTACATTTTACATTCTACCGTTGACATTTGATAATATCCCCCCACCCCCCAACCGGCCATTCCCGGCGTTTGAACAAATCCCCTCAATCGTCATTAATCAACTTTTCCTGCCATTTGTCGTAGCTTTAGCGTAGATGGAAGCCATGCGAATGCGCCCGAGCATTACAAATGTCATCCCGAGCGCAGTCGAGGGATCTGTTTAAACAGGAAAATTCCACAAGCCCTACGGGCTTGAACAATAATAGCCCCGGGTAAAGCAAAGCGAAACCCGGGGAAAACAAAACCCAAAACAACCCCCGACCCCGAAGGGGTCGAATAAATCGTCATCCGTGCCCATCCGACATGTCCGAACCGTCTGATACGTCCGACTCACATTTTACAATCTACAATTTAACAATATACAATCTGAAAACCCGCCCAATCCCCGAAAAACCGCTTCCCTAAATAAGCAAAAAGCGGAATATCCACAACGAACAAAACTATCATCCCAACCAAAATCAAAATATCACGTTCCATGACAACCATTCCTCGACAACTTATTCAAAAATATTCTCTTTGCCTTCAGCTTTATTTAATCGAGCAATGAATCCTTTACAGTTGCTGAGCAATTCTCTATGCAACTTCTTAAGATTGCAACTGTTTCTATGTTTCGCCATCTTTATATGACTTTCAGAAATAAATCTCTTCTGCCCTTAATTACGCCACATCATATCAAGAGAAAAAAAGAGGGCAAGTGAAAAAGTTAGAAGTTTTTTCTTTATGTTTCGTCAAATATCTTTAAGGCTTCCGGTTTCATTTGTCCTTTATCTACTAAAGCCTGTACAACTATCTTGTATTTTTTAAAATCTTCCTCGTTGACACTAGCCGGTTTTATTCCATTACGCATAAAAAAAAGAAATTCACCAATTTTCCTTGAAAGCTCCACACTTCCTGCTTTTCTCCGATCAACGCATCCTTTCGAACCAAATGAGTGTTTTTCAAGGTTAGCGCCCTCGTTCTCTGCTTTTCTAAGAATGTCAATATAATCTTCATGTGACATTCTTTCTAAAAAATAATCGAAATCATAATTATTCATTGTTAAGCTCCTAAAATCTCTATTTATTTTCTATGTTAGTCTCTGTTCCAATACCTCGTATAATGAAATTTTCCATACTCTCTGGATTATCATCGAGGAGTCCTTCTTTACACATTTGTCTATGCCAGGATGCAACTGCTGCTTCCATTAACTCCATCGGTTTCATCCAAGCCGGCTTTACATACTTAATCCAAAGTTGAATCTCTCTCTCAGTCACTTCACGTTTCGGTAGTAAGATCTCTGCAATATTGACTATATTAGTCGCAATGCTCTCATCAATAACATGATCTGGATTTGACCAATGCCGTTTGCCTAGGCAATCCGTGTAAAATCCAATTTGTTTAAGATTGTCAAGGATGTATGGATGTTCTGATGTATCATCAAACAATATACGAAAATCGCTTAATCGACGTGCACCTTGAAGGAACATTTGAAGAAAAGGCCACATTGTATTCTTACGGGTATGAGTTCTGTACTCTCGCCAGATTTTCGATGCCTCCTTTTGGTTTTGTGCAAGTGCAAGAGTACGAAGAATAGGGAGTTTGCCCGATTCTTCAATGGACAGAGCAGCAAGTGATAATGCCGTGGGGAACCTAGATTTAGTAAGTAGCGTCTTTGCATCTTTACAAAGACGCCGAGCGTTAGTTATGGCTTCATTCATACCCTCAGCTACTTCAGCGTAAGAAAGAATACCCTTATATTGGTCTAGTCTCTTTTTTTCCACCTTATTTTCCCTCTTTTTTCCTTTTAAGCCCGTATTATACCCACCATAAATATCCTAAAACCGCCCCGCCTCCGGCGGACTCCTCAATTTTGATATTTACTTTTTGATCTTTAATATTTCTTCTGAATTATACCCTTCCCCTGAAAATAGGCAATTGGAAATCGGAAATAGACAACCTTCCCCCCAAATCCCTCATGAATTGAAAATCGAACTTGGAAAATTGAAAATTCTGTCAAAAAACAGCCGCAATTAAAATCCCGGCCTGTTATAATACATAAAATTGAAGTGCTATTTGAAAATTAAGTGAAGGAGCAAAAAAACACGGCAGAGCCTGTCCTGGACACTGATCCGGGATGCCACATTCTTGAGTTCTGTATTCTTGTATTCCTGTATTCTTAAAGCCGAAGGGGCCTTGCCCCGAAGGCTTTTTATGACAAACGAACCCAATTTCAAAATCCCCAAAATCACCATAAGTGATTTTTCCACAACTGCTTACTGATAACTGCCGACTGTTCACTGTCCAAAAAACGAACCCAAACGAACCCAAATTTACAGTCTGATAAAGATTTTTTAGAAATTATTTGTGAAAAATATGCAACAGATTTATAGTGAACACGTCATATAGGAGAAAGGGCCTTATATTTTTTATTTTTGATTAGAAAGGGAAAAACTCATGAAATCCATTACCAAACGCTCCAAAACTCTCATTTTATCACTTTTGGTTCTTGTGTGCATCGCGGGCAATGTCCACGCTGCGAATGATGCCCTGCTGGACATGCTCCCCGACGATTGTCTGTTCTGCGTGCGGGTCAATGACCTGGGCGGTTCACTGGCCAAAGTAGATCAGTATCTCGTTGGCGTTGCTCCCATCGGCACCGCCATGCTGGTCAACATGCAGTTGGCAGGCGTTGTCGGCGACCCCATGCTGACCGGCATTGAAATGAACGGGACATTCTCGATTGTCGGGCTTTCGGATATGACGGTCGGCATGCTGGTTCCGGTTACCAACTACGCCGAGTTTGTCAAAACAAACCCGAACTGTACCCAAACGGGAGACGGCCTCGCCATTCTTTCGTCGCCCAATTCACCAATGGGTGCTTTCGCGATGACCGAAATCGCAGGCGGTAAATACGCCCTCGTCGTGCCGGAATCGGAAAAGGCAAGTCTTGTCACCCTCAAACCTGCGTTGGCCGGAACATCGGCTTCATTGGCCGCCAAGCTCAACACAGCACAGGCCGAAGAATCCGCCGCCGCTCCCGTCTGGGCCTACGTCAACCTCGCATCCCTGTACGAACAATTCTCACCGATGGTTCTGTCCGAAATGGAAAACGCCGAACAGGACATGTCCTCCACAATGGGCGGCGGGATGGCCCAATTCGGCGAATTCTATATCAAAATGTATATGGAGATGTTCAAGGAATTCGCCGGCGACGCCGACTCGGCAACCATCGCGTTAACGCCCGAACCGACCATCCTAAACCTTGATACCACCCTGCGTGCCAAAGACGGCTCCGAACTGGCACAGATGCTCGTCGCCGACCCAAAAGCCACCGGGGATTTTGCCTATACCGGCTATCTGGACAACAACAATGCCATCAATGGATTGATGAAAATGGAGCATCAGTCCCTGCAAAAAATGTACGACAAAATCTTTGATATTCTGGCAAACACCAAAGCCGATCCCGAGATGACCCAAAGCGTCGCAAAGATGAAAGAACTGACACAGAAATGGTTGTCGGTCATGGGAGACGAAGTCGCTTTTTCCTTCTCCTATGCCAAAGGCCGGCCCCCGTTTAAGCTTCGTGAAGTCTTCGCCATTAAAGACGGTAAGGCGATGGAAGAACTCATGAATGAAAGCATGGACATGGCCGGCGATTTTTACGCCGCTATGGGCCTGCCGATAAACGTTGCATACCAGCCGGGAGTTTCAAAATATAAAAATGCAACGATTGACAAAATCGTATTGACCTTCCCCCCCCCAGATGACCCCAACAACCCGATGGAAGCAATGATGACGCAAATGTACGGCGATAGTCTCACCTATACCATCGCACATACGGATGATACGTCTTATGTCACCATGGGTACAGACAGTGAGGCCGACGTTAAGATGCTCATCGACCAGACGGCTTCCGCCCCCGCAACAGGCGAAACCAAGGCTGCCTTCGACCTGCTGCAGAACACACCTTACAACGACTTTGTGTGCAGTGTCAATGCCATCAAGCTGATGACGGGACTGGGCGATATGATGCAAAGCATGGGACCGATGATACAAGCCGGTTGCGAAGGTGAGCCGTCTCCGATGCCGGATATCTTCGGCGGGCTGAACCTGCCGTCGCAGAGCAGTTTGGCCATCGGCGGATACAGCGCCGACGGACAATGCAGTATGCGGCTGATTCTGCCCAAACAGCACCTGATGGAAATTATGAGTGCGGGAATGCAGATTCAGCAAAAGATGATGCCGCAACCGCAACCAACACCCGCTCCGGCAAATTAAAAAAACAACAAAGAAAAAGCCCTCTCTGCGATATCTCGCAGAGAGGGCTTAAATGGCTCATTAAAATATAACCGTGAATATAGCTTCGCCCAACGGGCGAATCCGCAATTTTACATTTTAGTTTTTAATTTTTACATTTGTTTTATCTGGGGTCCGGCACCGGGTGCAGTGCCACCAGCGTAGGCCGGTCGGTGTTGTTCCAGACATTGCTCCGGTCGAAGATGGCAATCATCCGCCGCTGCGGCCCGTCTTCGCCCAGACGAACCAGAATATACGCCGTAAACACATCGCTGCGAACCGTAAACTTATTCGCCAGATTCGACAAAATCCAGTCCCGTTCTTCGATATCGTCCTCAATACTCTGCTGACCGGTATTCACTGTCTGCGAAAGACCATTTGTATAATATCTCTGGAATACTTTCTCGTCGGGATCTTGAACACCATTTGTATTTAAATCCACCCAAGTATTCAATAAATCACTCAGCGTTTCATAGGGGCCGTTGTTCTGTCTGTAATCGACAACTGCCTGTGCCAACTGCAATACCGAAAAAGTAACCGGAACGGCCGTACCGACATTATCATCCGCCAACTTCGGGGGAATCGCGGCAGCAATCACAGGCACCGCTGCCGTATTGATATTGATGCGTCCGGGCAGTGTTCCCACATTGGGGCGATTGATGGTACACAAATAGTCCAGCAAATCCTCGGATGCGCCCGCCAGATCATAATGCAGGTCTGCCGCCGCCGCGGTTGAAATCTTATTCGTAATCGCCAGAGGCGTCGCCGCGCCCGCATCGTCATTTCCAAAGAGTGACAACACTTCCAGATCATGCCAGCGAGCCAGTGGATACTGGTCATCCGGCACACCAAGCTGAAAACCTGTATCTGTTATCAAAGCGGAATTTTCCGTTCCTAAAATGTAAGGTAATGTGGCAATTGTTATGACCGAAGCATATTTTTCATAGACAAATTTCCAATCATCGTCATCTCGCTGCAAACTATAAACCCCATCCGTTCCCAATACCGAACGTACATGACTATTCGAAATCCGATCAACAACAATATATGAAACACCGGAATTGGCTGGAGCAGGACGTAACAGTTGAATTTCAAGCGATTGCCCCCCGCTCCACCATGTGTAAATTGAATCAAAATCAGTCACCGGGTCTGTAATCAACACTCCACCCGGCGCATAATTAATACTTCCAAGAGCCTGTTGAGCCCTATGCAACACCGCATAACCAAGAGCATTTGGGTCGGTTGCACCGGGAACCTGCCATTGTACATCACCCTGCGAGGAATTAAATGTCTTTAAAACCTTCCCTGGATTAGACCCAATTTTAATCTGCCAATCCTTGATATCAATCATATCGGAATATGGATTCACCAATTCCAAACCAAAGGCCTCAAGATATGGATTACCTGAGACAGGAGAGCCGTTCCAATCCGCAGCAACTTCCGAGATAAACGGCTGGCGTTCATAGCCGAAAACCCTGTCGGTTGCCGGCACCGCAGTAGTGGGGCCCAGTCCGAATTCAAGCATATTATACGTTGAGAGATTCCAATTAATCGCATTGCCGGTGCCCAGAATTGACAGACTGACTTCTGTCATCAGCCGCCGGGTGATGTTGCGCGTGATAAACGTACAATCCGCATTTGCCTGGGCACCGTAGTCAAATGGACTTGTGCTGCCATCATAAAACGGCCCTTGTCGGTTTGCTGTCGTCGGATTGAGTGCATTATCGTCCGAAAAATCGATGAGATTGGCAACAACCTGGGCCGCTTTCAGGGCGGCAGTATTCTTTTCTGTTACCTGTTGAGCCGCAGGCAAAGAAAAATAGTTTACCGGTAAGTAATATTCCCGCAGCGCATACAGCAGATGCACAATTCGTTTGCGTGTTTCCACATTGTTATACGGCTGGGCGGCATCGGGATTTTCGATATTCGTGGTCACCGCCCCTTTGGGCGTAAAGATCGGCCCCCATAAATTCCATAAATACGCTTTGTATGCCGCGACAGTTGCATAACCGGAACCCGCCAAATTCGCAGTCGCATAAAGTCCAATCTCCGAATCCAACAACGGGTAATCGCCCTGCCGGAGATTGCGGTCGTAACTGTAGAACGTACACACATGGCGCCGGTCGTATCGATAAGGATAAGCACCCCCTGTCACTGTCAAAAATCCGCTCCAGTTGTCAAAATTAGACGGATCAACTTTAATCTTCCAACTGTTAAAAGCGGCATTATCGTCAACCGGAGTTTCTAATGAACCATACGTTCCACCACCTGCATCCAGGCTAAAGTTTGCAACGGTGTCCTGCTCGAATCGTGCTTCCACGTGTGAAGTTACCAGATAGCGATTGCGGAGTTCCAGTTCGTCAGCAATATCAAAGAAGTGATACGAATCGCCCGGGCTTTCCAGATTCATAAAGACCCCGGCACTCATTTGCGGCGTAAACGAAAAATCAATCATCGCATCACTGGAATCCCGTTCAAACAGGCCGCGCGCTTCCATCAGGTTCATCCAGTCATCGCTGGAGGCCCCTGCACCAAAGAAATCGCCATTCAAATCACTGCCGCGTAAAAACGGCAGATAATTAATCTCGGTTAAATAGCGACCGGAACCGCTGCCGTCGTTTCGGTGGTAAAGAGACTCTTCGGCCGTATCAAAATTGGAAGCATTATAATTCGTCACAAAATCACCGTAATCGGAGTCATTGTAAAACCACGGTTTTTCAAACGGTGAAACCGGGTTATTCAAAGCATCTTTAAAAACCGGACTCAATGTATCATACGGCTCCTGATAAAAGCAATGGGCGGCGTTGAGGTTCAGCATAGCGCAATTATCGATGATTCGGACAGCGGCAAAGACGTCCTTGCCCCGGCTGGTCATCAGGCCGGGAACTTTCACCCACCGGCTGTCGGAAACGCCGTCACCGTCGGCATCAGCCCGGGCGCCAAAAGGCATTGTCAGGTCTGAATCATTTAATTCGTAAACCCCGACTGGATCATCGGATGCGATAATTCGTGTCTCAACATGATAGGCTGAAACCAATGTTGAACCGTCATCGGTCCAAAAATAAGAACTTGTTCTGCCGACAAAATGCGTGCTGTCATCCGCCTCCGTAAACCGCTGGAAATACAGACTATCGGTATTTTGATTCAAAGTCCCCCACAAATCCGTAACATGCGGCCATTCATAATAATCATCCGCCAGATTAGCAGGAGTCCCGTTATCATTGAATACAGGTTCCAATGATGCCAGCCAGCCATCATCATTCAGCCCGGTTAACCATATCGCTCCCGGGTTTACATACGCATCGTCCACTGTTCCAATAATGCCGTCAGCTCCCGCATCAATATTGTTATGCTCCGGGAAGTCATACGGCTCATCGGCTGCCGGATTCGTCAAGTCTGCATTGACAATAGCATCGTCATTGCCGAATAAATCGACAACCAATACGCTGTCGATACGGCCAACTACGGTTTTGACCGCCGCGTCAAGGTCGTGTCCGTCGGCAACGGCAACGGTTTCCATCTCACTGACGCGGGAGACCATCACAAACATCACGCCGATCACCGCCAGCAGCACAGTAACCACCACGACCAGAATCAGGGCCGAACCGTTTGCTTTAACTTGTTTTTTTTCGTTTGTCATCATGCTTAATTGTCCAAATAGACAATGTGGGTAAATGTTTTGCCGTCCGGGAACATATTATTCGAGTCTTTGAGGCGAAACGTAAATTTCAACGCTTTGGGAATCACCGTTTGCAAACTCCAGTCATCACTCGGTCCAGCACCATCCATATCCACCGATATATTATCCGGCATGTTATAATAATATCCGAAGACATTTTGACCAGCAGAGAAATCTGAGTCTGTATAATCCCCGTTTCCGTCCGGGTCCTCACTGGGAAACCACTGCCACTGCTGTGTGGCTATATTGAAATCAGCAAACTGAATTTTAAAATCCATCACTCCCTGTGCCATCAGCAGGTGATACGTCCACGTGCTCGAAAAATCGATCACCGGACGACCGGCAGTTGTCATGGTATTGGCAAGGAACTGCTCGGCATTGGCCGGATCAACTGTAGCTGTCGGGTCATCATCATATAAAAAAATGTTTTTCCATTGTGTCAGAGTAACGGTATCGACTTCAAATAAAGCATTAACAGCCGCGTCAAAATAATTATCAAAAACATCGTAATCAATATTGCCTGTACCGCTAATGTCCGTGATATTCGGAACCTGTCCCCAAGGGGGAACCCACATATTGACCAGAATCGTATTTAAATCCGAATCCGAAGAAAGGATGTGTGACCGTCTGGACAGGACGGCATGATCCATGTAATTATTTGCACCGCTTGACGTATTCGCATGACCGTAATAAACCCGCGACAGGTTGCCGGAAACAACATCGCCGCCGTATGGATTCATGGTTTGAAAATCGCCATCGGCAAAAAAGTGCATCATATCAAACTGTAAATAATAATCCGGATTGGTATCGCCATCCTCATCAATCCCAATACGATTAAATCCAAAAAACAGCGGCGCGTCGGTGCGCAGGCCGCGGAAGTCGGCGTTGAGCTGCT
>JADHXS010000067.1 GCA_016782835.1 Phycisphaerae bacterium
TGCCCGTCGCCGGCAGTATCGACGGGTCGAACACATCTAAATCAATCGTCAGGTAAACATTGTCCGTCAACAATTCGAGCACATGGGCAATCCAGCTTCGGTCCTGACCGTCGCAGATATCGTGAGCCAAAAACACCCGCTCGGCATCCATATTGGCTTTCTCACTGGTATCCATACTGCGAATGCCGACTTGAATAATCGGACCATGTGCTTTCGCGCGGGCCATCACACAGGCATGATTAAACGGGGAGCCTTCATACGTATCCCGCAGGTCACAATGGGCATCCAACTGCAACACCGTCAAATTCTCGTACCGGTCGGCCATTGCCTCAATCGCACCCGTACTGACCGAATGCTCGCCGCCGAGCACGACCGGAAACTTCCCCTTGTCTAAAAGCATCTCAATACGCTGGCGAACAATTTGCACCATCTGTTCCGGCTGCCCAAATCCCTCCACTGGCGGCTCGGTGAAAATGCCCTGACGAAAAACCTCCGAATCCGTTTCGATATCGTAAAATTCAAGATTATAAGAAGCCTTAAGTATCGCCTCAGGCCCCTTATCCGCCCCTTTGACCCACGTACTGGTCCCGTCATATGGAACGGGAAGAATCGCCACCTTTGCGGTTTGCGGATTGGTGTACTCCAGCACAAAATCCCCAAATTGACGCGATTGCACCATGCGAGCCTCTTAATCTACTGCCTTCCGGCTTCTGCCTAATTAACTAATCAAACAAAAAAACCGCCAGAGCCACCGTCGTCGTCCACAGGCCTTGTTGGCCGCGTGCGGTTTGGGTGATGTTGGTGGTCTTGACAAACAGGCCGCTTTGTTTATACGCCTGTTCCTTTTCCGACCATGCCAAGTCCGGATCCAGATCGATGCCCAGCGTCGTTCCCAGCATCCCGGCTGCAAGGTCTTCGGACAAGTCCTCGGCCTCACGCTTATTCATGCCGTGTGCATGAACTTCGCTCAGATACCCCCAGTTTTTGCGGTCTTTGGGAATCGCCACACCCACCGAAGTGGCAATCAGGCGGCCATGCTCATTGGTATCACAGCGGGCCAGGACGCAAAAACAAATCGAACCGGGCTTGAGCTTTTTAATCCCCTCGTTTCGACTGATGGTCCTGCAATGCGGCGGCAAAATCGAAGACACCTGAACCAGGTTCTGCTGGGCCACGCCGGCCGCTCGAAGGGCGTCCTCAAAAGACTTTAATTGATACTTATGCCGACCAACACCCTTGGTCAAAAACATTCTCGTCGGAACCAGTTGACTCATCATGGCACGTCTCCTAAACAGCCGTTAAATCCATCTTTACTGCGGAATTGACCTCTGCACAGTCAGATGCCGTTTCACGCCGCTAAAAAGGGGGGTTTTGCAACCCCGTCCAAAAAGAAGTCCGGATTATAGCCGTTTTGACACGCATGACAATCAAAAAATGCCAAACATTTCAACTCTTTAATTGTCCCAAAAAATCTAAACAATTCCTTCGGAAAGATTGGGTTCGAATGGGTTCGTTTTTATTCCAGTAGACAGTAGACAGTATGCAGTAAACAGTTGTGGAGAAATCGCTTAGGGGGATTTTGCAAGTTTGAGAATTGGGTTCGTTTGTCGAAAAAAGTCTTGAGGCTTGAGGCCTAAGGCTTGAGAAAATTTAATACCCGGGCGATGCCTTTTCCCGATAAATCGGGGCTCAAGGCAGGTGGGTTTCGCACTCTTATTTACTTATCATCTGTCAGCTACCAGCTTTCATCGGGCGGTTTTCCGCCAATGGAAAGTATTATACCAAAAGTTAGATAATTGTCAAACTTTTTTTGACACAGATTACCACTGATTTACGCCGATTTCTTTTTGTATTCCAATTTCCAATTTTCAAGTTGCCTTTCAAAAAGGCAAGCCCCCCATATAAGGGTGAACATGCGTGTAAGGTGCGAAAAATCGTATTGTAGAACCAATTTTCCAGTTGTAAGGCAATAGGCAGTAGGCAGTTATAATTTTTTCAAAAAATTGGAAATAGCAAGATAGTGCATGCAGAATTGATGCTATTTGGACTTTGGAAATCCAGATAGCATCAATTAAATCCGAAATTCCAAGCACAAAATCCAAAACAAATTCAAAATTCGAATATTCAATGATTTAAACATATTCAACCCTGCTGGGGTTGGGTGGGGGGTGTCGTTCTATTCCCCGGGTTGCGCTAGCGCTTACCCGGGGCTATTGTTATTTAAGCCCTTTGGGCTTGTATCGGACGATTCGGACGATTCGGACCAGTAGGACAGGTTGGACCCTTCGAATTCGCTCAGGGCAGGCAAGGTCTGCGATGGTTTTTAATGACAGTCAATCAGGACAACGGTGATGTTATCCGCGCCGCCGGCGTTGTTGGCTTGTTCGACGAGTGTTTGGGTTGCGGTGTTGACGTCGGGTTGTCGGCGCAGGATATCGCGGATTTGGCTATCGGTCAGCATATCGGTCAGTCCGTCGGTGCAGAGCAGGAGCAAATCGTTTTTTTTGAGCCGGAACGATTTGACATGCGGGTCGGCATGGGTTTCCATGCCCATGTACTGGGTAATGACGCCTTCGGCGGGATGATTTTCGGCCTGTTCGGGCGCCAGTTTGCCTTGGGCGATCAATTCCCCCACGACCGAATGGTCCCGCGACAGTTGGGTCAGTTTTCCGTTGCGAAATCGATACAAGCGGCTGTCGCCGAGATTGGCAATCGTGGCCCGCCCGTCGTAAATCAATGCCAATATAAGCGTCGCTCCCATGTTTTTATAGCCGGACTCATTTTCAGCCTCCGCCAGAACCTGTTTGTTATGCTGACGAATGGCCCGCTGAATAAGCTTTTGAACCGCACGGGGGCTTTTTGACCTGAGCTTGTGGAATCCCATATCGATGCTCACGGACAAGTCGCTAACGACAAACGCCGATGCGACTTCGCCGCCGGCATGACCGCCCATGCCGTCGGAAACAATAAACAGGCCGGTTTCCGGCTCGACCAGATACGCATCTTCATTGATTTGTCGCACCTGGCCGATGTCGCTGGATACCGCCCACGTAAACGGCAGATTGCCGTAAACCTGCGGGTCAAGCTGGATTGGGGTTTCACCGGGTTCCATCATTAAAGAAGCCTTTGCATACACCAGGGGCACCAATTCCAGTAGGCCGAATCGACGGACCAGCCGCACTGACCGCAGATCTCCGGGAACGGCCATATCTGCCATTTTTGACGTGCCTTTCGGTGGCACCACGGGCAATATTTCATGAAATTCATCATTTTGCCGCCGCAATGTTCACAGCGTCCCTGATAGTCCGGTTTGGGCGAGCCGTTGGTTTCCTGCGGGATGAAGCCGGGGCCATAGCACCACGGGCAGTAATGCCAATCGGGCGCAACGCCCTTGTGGCAGCGACGGCACAGATGGCTGAACCGCGTACAGTCATCAAAGCGGTTTCGCTCACTGCCGCACCACGGACAGCACTGCATCGATTCGGCGATCGGTTCGCCGCAGTCAACACAGGAATAAAAGTCGGTAAACACCCGCAGATACCGACGGGTAAAACTTTTTTTGCGTAATTGCTGCCAGCCCGGAATGATTTCCTGTGAGCGTCCGAAGATTTTCTTGCGAAGCCCGACAGGGGTCGCCGCTTCCATCGCCGACAGCATCTGTTTGGCATTGGCAAACCGCTTTTCCGGATTGGCATCAAGGGCTTTTTTCATAAAGCGGACAAATTCCGTACCGGTTCTGTCCCGAAGCCGCTCGGCTCCCTTCGGCGGCCAATGAAACGGCCAGCGCACCAGCACGCCGGTCAGGAACTCATACAGCACGAGAGCAACTGAAAAACAATCACTGCGATAGGTCGGCTTTCCGAAGGCCTGTTCTGGCGCGACATAGCCGGGGGTGCCGAAATCATCGATGGTTTTCATGTATCCGGTGACCTGAACGCCAATCCCGAAATCACCGAGAGCCGCCCTGCCATTGGAAAAGAGAAAAATATTGCCCGGCGTTACATCACAATGAACCAACCGTTTTTGATGCGCATATGAAAGGCCGTCCAGTACCTGGTGAATAATCGAGAGGATTCGGCGAACCCCCATGGGGCGGGAGCAATCCTCCAGCGTTCCGGCGGAAAGCTCGGTTGCCAGCACCGCGTGATGGTCAATAATATCGGCGTTTTTGACGGGCATAATATGCGGATGCCGGATCTGAGCCACCAGGCGGACTTCGCGGAGAATGGTCTCATTATCGCGTTTTCCCGCGACATCGGGACTGGGAATTTTCAGGGCCACCCAAATCCCCTCCACCGTATCACGGGCCTTCCAGACCTCGCAATAGCCGCCTTTACCCAACCGCTTTTGAAGACGATATTTACCCAGCCGCTGTTTGGCGCTTGGCCGGAGCCCCTGATGTGCCGGTACCGGCTGAGGGGATTTTTGCTGCTGTTCATCCATTTGGTTCTTTTCCGCTTAAAACACCTCTTTGAAGGCTTTTTCGGACCTTGAAACGTCCACCTGTCAAGTTGTTCATACAGGGGATTATCATACCAAAGCCCCCCGGCGATTCCCACCAAAAATCCACGCCAATCTGAGGTATTTAAACCGGACATTCTCAGCGTTGTTTTCGCCGATTCAAAAAGTCAAAAAAAACATCGAAATTCCTATTTAATTATTGCCAAAGAAAAAGAAAAACCTAAAATTGTCGCGTTATTTTTAATGTATATTTTAATAATGTCGAAACTTATAGAGTGAACCGGCCCTTATATTTTTCGTACTGGAGAATCATGGCAAAGAAGAAAACAACAAAGAAGCTGACTCAAAAGGAATTGGCCTACTACAGGCAGTTGCTCATGGAGAAGATGCAGGAAATCCTGTCAGACGTTTGCCAAATGGAAGAGAGTCTCTTCCAGGGCGGCGGGGAACTGTCAACCATGCCGGTCCATCTGGCGGATATCGGCACGGACAGTTATGAACAGGAGTTCAGCCTGGGGCTGATGGCGGAGGAACGTAAAACACTGATCGAAATCCAGCAGGCGCTGGCTCGAATCCAAAACGGTACGTTTGGCTTCTGTGAAGGATTGGGCATCCGGATTGAGGAAAACCGGCTCGAAGCGATTCCGTGGACTCGATACAGTCTGGAATATGCCATGATGATTGAAAGCGGAAAAGTCATGAAACATGATAATTTCAGACGCCGGCCGATTGACATTCAGCGTGAATCGGATGAGGTGGAAGAAGACGATGAAGAAAGCGATACCCTCGATACTGAAGGCATAGATTTTCCCGGTGAGGACCCGGACAGCGAGACGGGCGAATCGCTGGATGACCTTCAGGAAGATGAGGACTATGACGAAGATGAAGATGTCGACCGGCAGCGAAATTCGGCCTAAACGAATTTTTCCGGAATCGTCCGTCCTTTAATTTAAGCTTGATAATAAAAGAAAATCCCTTAAAATCGTTATTGAAAATCACACTTTATTTAAGGGATTTTTTATGCCTACACAAAGCCGCTTTCGATTCAGACCGTTTGTCTCAGTTCTTACGGGTTTTTCTTTCCTGATGGTCATTCTTTCCGGTATCGGCTTGTATGTCAGTCCGCCGGGTCGAATTGCGAACTGGTCAAACTGGACCTTCTGGGGATTGACCAAACATCAGTGGGGAGATTTGCACATCTGTTTTGGCGCCGTTTTCATCCTTGCTTCGATTCTGCATATTTGGCTGAACGGGCGTGCGCTTTTAAGCTATTTTGCGATGAAGCTTCAGGCCGCGGGAAGACTACGAACCGAATGGATTGCCGCGTTCATTATCTGCGTCGTTGTTTTTTGGGGCTCTTTGAAACCCTTTGCGCCCTTCAGCACTTTGCTGAATCTCAATACACACATTAAGTTCAGCCAGCCTTCTGTGGAAGAGCAGCCGCCCATTCCGCATGCCGAGCTGCTAACGGTAGACGAATTGGCCAAGCAGGCAGGTGTTGAAGTCGAAACGGTTCTTCAAAACCTTCGTTCACGGAATATCGAAGCGGCGGGGTCTGACGTCTTTGGAGATATTGCTGAACAAGCGGATATTTCTCCCAGCGAACTCTACGCCATTGCGATGGGCACTTCGCAAACATCTTCCGGCTCGAAAGGATTTGGAGGCGATGGTGGAGGCGGCAGTGGCGGTGGCGGCGGCAGTGGCGGTGGCGGCGGCAGTGGCGGTGGCGGCGGCGGTTTTGGGCAGACAACATTAAAGCAGGCTTGTGAAGAAATGGACCTGTCTGTGCAGGAAGCGGTGGATATTTTAAAAGCGGCCGGGATTGATGCCTCAGAAGAAAAAACAATACGTACCATTGCGGATGAAAATAATATTCACCCCAGTGAAATCCGGCAGCTACTTCAAGGTCAATAATATGGAAGGCAGGGGAAAAATGGTCTGGAATATTCGAATCGTTAGTACTTATCCGCCGCGGCGATGCGGTATTGGAACGTTCAGCAAGGATTTGTCCAACGCCTTGTCGCAGTTCACCGGCGAAGTAGGACACATTCGTATCGCGGCGATTGATAACGGGCACGGCCCTTACAATATCCCCGTCGATCTGGTCATTGACCAATATCATCCGCCCTCATGGAAAAATATTACGCGCGAAATTATCGTCCGCGCCAAAGAAAGCAATAATCCCACCGCTATCGTCCTGCAACATGAATTCGGGCTGGACCCCGACGATGAAGGACAAGACGGACTGGGCCAAAATTTTGTCAACATCGCCAAAGCCAGCCGGGAACATAATCTGACCTGCCTGGTGTATCTGCACACCGTGCTTGAGAAACCGAATGACCATCAGCGTCAAACCATCATCGATTTGGCAGAGTACTCCGACGGTCTGATTGTTACCACCGAAAGCGCGATTAATATTCTCGAATCCCCAAGCTACGGAATCGGTCATTTCAAACTCAAGCACATCGACCACGGTATTCGGATGCACCAGCCGACGCAATTCGACCGGTTTCGAATCAAAGCTGAGTACGGTATTAATGACATGTTCCTGGCGACCACACTCGGACTGCTCAGCCCCGACAAAGGCGTTCAATACAGTATTCGCGCCTATGGGAAATTTATCCACGAGTCCTGCACGCCCAACCAAAGAAAACACGTTGTCTATCTGATCGGAGGACAATGCCACCCGGAATTCGTCAAAGCCGAGGGCGGAAAATATTATCGCGATTTTATGGGGCAGATTGACCATGCATTAAAAGAAGCGAATGTCAAATCATGCAGAGTCAGCAATATTGATAATGTGGATTGGCATGGCAACGATATTGTCTTTCTGGACACATTTTTTGTTGAAAGCATGTTATTGCAATTATACGGGGCCGCCAATGTGATGCTCCTGCCGTATCTGAATATGGAACAAATTTCCAGCGGTATTCTCGCTGATACCGTCGGCTCCGGGCGAGTTGCCATCGCAACAAAGTTCCGTTACGCGCTGGAGTTGATCCATTCGAACAAGACCTGTCCGCCGGGCGTCGTTGTGGGACGTTTTGCACGCGGCATTCTTGTAGACCCCGGTGAAGATTCCGTCAATCAGATTGCGCAGGCATTGGATTTTGTCGTCTTCGAAGAGAATAAACGTCTGCGGATGGAAAAACAGGCCCATCAGCGCGGCTATCAGATGCGCTGGGCGAACAGCGCCTGGGCACTGCTGCAGTATATTGACTTTGTCAGCGAAGAAAGGGAAATCACCACAGGCCGCGGCATGAAATTCCTGCGTAAAAAGCCGTCTGCCCTTATGCTGAAAACCAAACGCATGCGTCAAGGTTTGGAAAACGAAAAATCCACCACATAAACTATACAAAATAGGCTTTGAGGACGTATTGCTGCATCATGCGCTGGGTGTTGAAGAACGAGCCGTTGAGCGCAATAGCGTGCAGCATCATCGAGTAAAAACGCGGATGGTCATTGTAATACAAATCGACGACATGCTCTAATTTCTCATACAGCCACTGGGCGTCCTGGGCACGGTCGGGCTGTTCTTTGAGACGATGGTTGTGTCCGATGGCCCATCCGGTCACACCTTCGATGCAGCCTTCGATCCACCATCCGTCCAGAATGCTCAGCGACGGCACACCGTTGAGGGCCGCTTTCATGCCGCTGGTTCCGGAGGCCTCCATTGGCGGCTGGGGGGTATTGAGCCAGACATCTACGCCGGCCGTCATCAACCGGCCAATGGACATATCATAGTTCGGCAGATAGGCAATGCGGACGGTCTGGCGCAAATCCCGCGACGACGCAAATATCCGCTTAATCAATTCTTTGCCTTCATTGTCTTTAGGGTGGGCTTTCCCGGCAAAAACGATTTGAAAACGTCCCTTCTCGGAAGCGATTTTGCGAAGACGATCCAAATCACTGAAAACCAGGTCAGGCCGCTTATAGGTTGCTGCCCGCCGCGCAAATCCGATCGTCAGGACCTCGGTATCCATGCCGATGTTGGTATATTGATTGACATGCTCGATCAGTTCCCGCTTATTCCGGGCATGGGCCTTTTGGATGTCTTCACAGGAAATACTCAGCGCGTACCGCAAGCTGAAATTGTCCTCCCGCCAGCCGGGGATGTGTTCGTCAAACAGTTTTTGAAATGGCTGGGACGCCCAGCGTCCGGCATGAATCCCGTTGGTAATCGCATCAATTTTATAGCCGATGAACATCTGCCGCGACACTTCCCCGTGTTTTTTGGCAACCCCGTTGACATAACTGCTCAGGTTCAGCGCCAAGTAGGTCATGTTTAACACTTTGTCACAGCAGAAAACATTTTCCAGCGCAAAGGCATCATGCTGTCCAAAGACCTGATGCACCAGATCCAGCGGAAACTGATCATGTCCTGCGGCCACGGGCGTATGTGTTGTAAAGACGCACTGCTTTCGCACCTCGTTGACATCCTCGGCCGTAATCGAAACATTCTCCCCTTTTTTGCGGAGCTGTTCTTCGAGGAGTTCAAGAGTCAGCAGGCCGGCATGTCCCTCGTTCATGTGAAACCGCTCAATTTGGTCATACCCTAATGCACGCAGTATCTTGACGCCGCCGATACCAAGAATAATTTCCTGGCACAAACGATATCGCTGCTCGAACCCGTATAAATAATGGGTCAGCGTACGATCCTGTTCGGCGTTTTCCTCCATGTCCGTATCGAGCATATAGACCGGCACGGTATAGCCGGAAATTCCCTTTACTTCATACTTCCACGCACGGATTTTCACCGGCCGCCCTTCCAGATTGACGACCACTTTTTGTGATTGTTCGGCTGTGTAATCCTGCGGAACCCAGGCAACCGGTTCTTCGGTTTGCCAGCCGTCATTGCCGAGTTTCTGGAAAAAGTAGCCCTTGCGATGCAACAGTGTCACAGCCACCAACGGGATTCTCATATCGGCGGCGGATTGAACGGTATCTCCGGCGAGAATCCCCAGCCCTCCGCTATAGGTGGGCATTCCTTCTTCCAGCCCGATTTCCATGGAAAAGTACGCGATTCGTCTTTCATCCGCCATGCTTGTTTTCCTTTCTATCAATGTGCTTCAAAAGGCCCGGAATCCGCTTCCAGTGCATTCAAAACCCGATCAAGACTGACAACCGCCAAACACACACAGGTATCAGCAGCGCCGTAATAAATCCACAAGTCATCGCCGCGTCGAATCATACCCGTCGGGAATACAACGTTCGGAACCAAGCCGCTGACCTCATACGGTTCCATCGCTTTGAACAAACACCGCGGAGAGCGTGCAATCACTTTGTGGGGTTTGTTTCGATCCAGCAATGCGGCCCCGACGCGATAAACCATTTGACCGGCATAGCCCTTCACGCCATGATACAACAGCAGCCATCCCTGCTCGGTCAGCAGCGGCGACGGCCCGGCGCCGACTTTCACTGCGTCCCATGCAGGTCCACTTCCTTCGGGCAGCACACAATGGGGCTGCCCCCAATGAATCAGGTCGGGCGAATACGCCAGCCAGATATTCTCAACGCCTCCGCCGGCGTTCGGACGCTGGAGAATCGCCCAGCGGTCCCTGAATTTAACGGGAAACAGACACGCATCTTTGTTGTTGGGAGGCAAAATCAAACCGAGCCGCTCGGCTTTGATAAAATCCTTTGTTTTGGCAAGCCCTACGGCAGCGCCGGAGGGTGAATAGGCCGTGTAGGTAATATACCATGCCCGATGTTCTTCGATATACGTGATCCGCGGGTCTTCGCAGCCCCATTGTTCATATTTCCACTGTTTAAGACCACACTGTAAAAACGGAACCGGCTCAACCTGCCAGTCCGTAACACCGTTATTGCTTCGTGCCGTATAAATACTGGAAAATCCATTGGTGTCCTCCACGCGAAGCAAAAGAATGACCTGACCGTCCACTTCAACGGCTCCGGGATTTAGAACGGCTTCGGCATGAAACGGTAAATCATTCACCGACAGGATGGGGTTGTGTTCGGAACGCTTGAAGATGGGTTTCATAACGACACTCCAAATGAAACCGCAGATTACGCGGATTTCACAGATTAATTATTTTAAAGATGTTTTTTCATAAAAGCCTTATTTTTTGACTATTTTGACATCATATCGCAAATAATGTAATTGTCAATAACCTGCCAGATGTGTAAAACACAACCTGTCATGCCGAGCCCGACCCGGCATCCAGTGGCAAGGCTCTGTATCCCGGTTCGGAGGCCGGGAGGCCAGGCCGGTCCTATATTTATCAGCGGCGAGGCGGTGGTGTTTTTATGTTGATTTGTTAAGCGAAAAGCGATACACTTATTCGCTTGTTTTTTGATAAAAAAACAGGTTCCTTCTTATAACCTTTAGACAATGAGAGAGTTCTATGTCTGCAACCGAATATATTCGTAATATCGCGATTATTGCACACGTTGACCACGGTAAAACGACACTGGTGGATCAATTGCTGTACCAATCCGGCATGTTCCGCAACGCCGAACTGGATAAACTGGCGGGCGGGCAGCACGGGTTGATTATGGACTCGGATCCCCTGGAGCGGGAACGCGGCATTACGATTCTGAGTAAAAACTGCGCGATTCACTATACGACGCCGGAAGATGTCGAATACAAAATCAACATCATCGACACTCCCGGTCACGCCGATTTCGGCGGTGAAGTCGAACGCGTACTGAAAATGTCCGACGGGGTCCTGCTGATCGTCGATGCGTTCGAAGGCCCGATGCCGCAGACGCGTTTTGTCCTCACCAAGGCGTTGCAGCATAAGCTCAAGCCCATTGTCGTCATCAATAAGATCGACCGCACGGATTCCCGGCCGGACGACGTGGTCAATGAAGTCTTTGACTTGTTCGTGGCACTGGAAGCCGATGACCGGTCGCTGGATTTTCCGATTCTCTATGCCTCGGCCAAAAACGGATGGGCCACAACCGACTTGACAATTCAAAATGACAACATGAAGCCCATTTTCGATGCAATCATCAATCAAGTACCCGCGCCCAAAGACAATCCGGATGCACCCCTGCAAATGCTGGTGACGACGCTGGACTATTCGGACTACCTGGGACGAATCGCCATCGGACGTGTTTTCGCCGGTTCCGTCACCCAAGCGGAAAAGATTGCCGTTATCGATAATGACGGTAAACACACGCAGCAAAAGGTCATCCAGCTTTATACGTTTGACGGACTGAGCAAAATACATACCGAAAAGGTACTGGCCGGAGATATTTGTGCGATTGCAGGCCTGGACCCGGTGGACATTGGCAACACCATCGCCTGTGCCGACAAACCCAGCGCCCTGCAGGTCATTGCCGTCGATGAACCCACGATGCACATGACGTTTCGGATTAACGACGGCCCGTTTGCCGGCAAAGAAGGCAAATACGTTGCGGGGCGTCAAATCAAAGAACGCCTTGATAAGGAACTGCAAGTGAATGTGGCTCTGCGTGTTGAACCGGGACAAACACCGGATGAATTCAAGGTTTCCGGCCGCGGCCTGATGCATCTGGGAATCCTGCTGGAAAACATGCGGCGTGAAGGATACGAACTGTGTGTCGGCAAACCCAACGTCATCATCCGCTATGTGGACGGTTTGCGACAGGAACCGATTGAACGGCTGGTCATTGACTGCCCGGCTGAATGTCAAAGCCCGGTGATGAGCCTGTTGGGGGACCGCCGGAGCGAATTGATGAGCATGGATGCCAAAACCGGCTCGGATAATTATATCCACATGGAATTTATGATTCCCTCGCGCGGCCTTTTCGGGCTGCATGCCAGAATCCTGACCGCCACGCAGGGACGTGCCGTTATGCACCACACCTTTGAACGCTACGAACCGATGCGGGGAACTATTCCGCAGCGGCAGGCAGGCGTGATGATCGCCACGGACACCGGCGTCGTTACGGCGTACGCATTGGACAGCCTTTACGACCGCGGCATCTTCTTTGTTGCGCCGGGCGAGCAGGTTTACGCAGGGCAGGTCGTGGGCGAGCACTGTAAGGACAAGGATATTCCCGTCAATGCGACGCGAGCCAAGCAATTGACCAACGTTCGCGCCTCCGGCAAAGATGACGCCGCCAAAGTCCGCCCGCCGCGAATCATGAGCCTGGAGGCAACGCTGGAATATATCCAAGAGGATGAATTAGTTGAAATCACGCCGAAATCGGTTAGAATACGTAAACGGCTCCTGAAAGAAGCCGACCGAAAACGCAATTCGCGAAAATCTCTAAAAGAATAAATAAGTCCACAGATTTCACAGATTTTTTTTAACAGGATTTACAGGATATACCGCATTTGATCTGGAATATTATTTATTCCCGACCCATTCCAAAAGGGCTTTTCGGAACAGACTGCAAAACTCAATTGCCTGCAAAGCCATGTCTTTATCCGCAGAGTCGCCCGGATAGCGGTATGCAACGGCGAACTCAGACAGATAGGCCAGAGACCGCTGAAATTTTTTCCAGCCGGGTTCGACAGGAACTGCTGCATTCAACAACTGCACAAGGTCATGAATTTTCCCGAATGGAATCCCCGCTTCACACAAACGGGCCTTGAGATATTTTTCCGCGCATTGCTGAGCGTGAAAGCAGACACCGTCCCAGTTAGGACGATTGGTAACACACGATTCACGAAGCATCGTTGCGTAGTCCGCCTCGGCCTTTGCAATCCATTCAGCCGTTATGGGCTTCATAAAGAACCTTCCCTTCGGTGAGTATGCGGTCGATAAAGGGGTCCTGCATGGACAAGCGTTTTCGAATCATTTCCGGAGTGCGGATTAGTAAGTCCATTGGAAACGATGGATTCAACTGCATGCGAACATCAACGGACTTGTCCACCGTACGGCCCTGAAAATCCGCAATCACAAAGAAATCTACATCGGAATCCTCGGTGGGCTGTCCTTCGGCGTACGAACCGAATAAAATTACCTTGTGCGCATGTAAATAGCGCCCCATCCGCCGGCCGAAATCCGTTATTGTATCCATCGCAACCATAAGAACCATTATAGACACATATTATCGACCCGTCAAGGACAGTTTTCCGGTTTCTGCATCCACCAAACGCTGCTTTTTTGTATTGACGACGTGCTTCGTCGGGTGTACGATTGGGGAAAATCAAAGAGTGAAATCACCGGCAAAAATTTAAAAACAAGGAGGCTGGAGCTATGATAAAAAAACAACTAATTGGTTCAGTGCTAATGCTGTGTTTTGCGGTAGAAATTATTTATTTTGAAACTTTTAGGAATTCTTATCAGCACCACGTGTACCGTTTGTTTGGGATTACAGAAGAAGTGTTTTGTTTTTTTATTGCACTTTTTTTATATCTTTTGGCATTTATTGCAGGATCATTCATTTGGAGGAACAAGCTAATAGTCTATTCAAGTATTAGCTGGGCTATAACTTCAGTTATTCTGGCAGGATTTGCATTATGGGCATTTGTGTTGATGAGGAATCCAACCGAAAGTGAGTGGGGAGGTCTTGCTCAAAGTATGGTCTATTATCTAATCGGAACTTCCCAAAGCCAAACCGCGGTCTCGTTAGCAATGCTTGCATTATGCACATCTTGGAAAACAAAAAATAAATTCTTCCCTGAGTTAATATGGCTCAGTCTTACATTTGGCACATTTATGCTTATTCTGCACATATGGGAGTTCATGCCCATTATTATTGATTTTCAATGGCCAATTTCTTTATATTGGATATTGATCAATATTGTACCGGTAGGTTTTATTGTCACTTTGATTTTACTTACTTCGAAAGAGAAAAAAGTAAAGTCTAAAATTTGTGAGACCAACAATGATCCAATCTCAGCGAATCC
>JADHXS010000068.1 GCA_016782835.1 Phycisphaerae bacterium
AAAATAGTTAGGAAAAAACACGTTAAACGACACAACCCCCATGCCGACAAGCACAAAATGCATGTTGAAAAGCATGAGGGCAAACAGCGACTGCAGAAAATACTGGCCGCGGCGGGAATCGGTTCGCGCCGGAAATGTGAGGAGTTCATCATGGAAGGGGCCGTTACGGTGAATGGTACGCTGGTCAATGAACTGCCCGTCTTTGCCGATCCCGAACTTGATGATATTCGTGTGGACGGGGAGCGCATCAAGCAATCCAAGAAGGTTTATTATCTGCTGAATAAACCCAAGGGGGTTATTTGCACGAATGCAGACCCGATGGGGCGTCCGAAAGCGATTGATCTGATCGATTGTGCGGAACGTATCTTTTGTGTGGGGCGGTTGGATGCCGATACGACCGGGGCGATTATTTTGACGAATGACTCGGAATTGACCAATCGCCTGACGCATCCGCGGTATGAACTGCCCAAGACGTATCAAGTGACCATTCGCGGCAGGATGGAAGGGGAGGATATCGAAAAACTCAAGAAGGGTGTCTGGTTGTCCGAGGGCAAAACCGAGCGGGCGGCGGTGAAAGTTCTGCGAAAGACCAACGAAGAGACACTGCTGGAAATCAGTATTCGGCAGGGGCTGAATCGGCAGGTCCGCCGGACGTTTGCGCATCTGGGCTTTAAAGTCAAGGCGCTGAAACGCACGCAGATCGGCAATATTGTCCTGAAGGGGATTGCGGTCGGATCGTATAAGCGTTTGACGAATGCGCAGATTGCATATCTTAAAAAGACGACCGGTATGGAATAACGTTTCCTTATTCGACCCCTTACGGGGTCGAAATTGTTGTTGCCCCTTTTCTACGGGTTTCGGCCTTCGGCCTGCACCCGCGGCTATTCTTATCACAAGCCCTACGGGCTTTCTTTAACTGGTTAACTTCTGATTCATCAGTTGGGAGACGATTTTTGGATTGGCCCGGCCTTTGCTTTTTTGAATGACCTGACCCATTAAAAAGCCTATGGCCTTTTTGGCCTTTTTCGGATTGGTTTTGGCGTCTTGGACGGCTTCGGTGTTTTCGGCCAGTACCGCATCGACCAATGCCTCGATTTCGCCGGCATCGCTTTTCTGAATCAGGTTTTTCGCTTCGGCGATTTGCATGGGATTGCCGGCGGCGGCGGCCATTTCTTCGAATATGGCTGTTGCGGCGGTCGCACTGACATCACCGGCGTTGGCCATCTGTGCCAGTTTGGCCAGGTTTTCCGGCGTAATACCCAGTTGGTCAACGGTTGTGCCTTTTTCATTGGCCAGCTTCAGGCCGGTTTGCGTTAGCAGATTGCAAACGCGTTTGGCATCGGCGCCTTGTTTAACAGTTGCGTTGAAAAACTCCGCTGTAGCACGGTCGGCGGTCAACACACTTGCGTCGTAATCGCTGAGGCCGTAGTCTTTGGTGAATCGCTGCTGCATCTGGATGGGCAGTTCACACAGGCGGGCTTTGATTTCGCCGAGCCATGCGTCATCGATTTCGACCGGGACCAGATCCGGGTCGGGGAAGTAGCGGTAATCGTGTGCCTCTTCTTTTTCTCGCTGCAGGACGGTCATCTGTTTGTCGTCGTCCCAGCCGTAAGTGCTTTTGTTGCCCATTTGCAGGGTTTTTCCGGTTTCTTTGAATTCGTGAAGCTGTCGGGCGACTTCGTAGGCAATGCTGCGTTCGATAGCGCGGAAGCTGTTGAGGTTTTTGACTTCGCTGATGGGTGTTTTGAAGACTTCGCCGTTGCGGGTGATGTGCAGGTTAACGTTCGGCTCAAACCGCATGTGTCCCTTTTGCATGTCGGCCTCGGAGACGCCGAGAAAGCGGACGATGCGCTGTAATTCGCGGGCCAGTGCGCCGACTTCATCGGGACTGTTCATGTCCGGCTCGGTGACGATTTCCAATAGCGGTGTCCCTGCACGGTTCAGGTCAACGGCGGAGAAGTTGCCCAGTGTATGGATGTTTTTTCCGGCGTCTTCTTCCAGATGGGCTCGCAGAATACGAATTTTTTTGGTGCCGCCATCTTCGGTTGGGATTTCGATATATCCGTGTTCACTGAAGGGCAGGTCGTACTGGCTGATTTGGTAGTTTTTTGGCAGGTCGGGGTAGTAATAGCTCTTGCGGTCCCATTTGGTGAAGGACGCGATTTGGCAGTTCAGGGCCAGCCCGGTCAGGATGGAAAACTCCAGCGCCTGTTTATTCATCACCGGTAGCGTGCCCGGCATCCCGAGGCAAACGGGGCAGACGTGCGTATTGGCCATGTCGCCATAGGCCAATTCGCAGCCGCAGAACATCTTAGTCCGTGTCGCAAGGTGAACATGTATTTCTAACCCAACGATTATTTTGTATTCTAACTCAGCCATATTTATATCTCTCTGTGAACTCTGTGTTCTCTGTGGCTAAATATTCGGTTTCTTTGTGTGCCAGTCTGTTTGTTTTTCGTGCATACGGGCGATTCGGAGGAGCTTATCTTCGCTGAACGGGGCGGAGATAATTTGTAATCCGATTGGGAGATTTTTTTCGTCGAAGCCGCAGGGAATGCTGATGCCCGGTACGCCGGCCAGATTGACGGCGATGGTATAAATATCGGCCAGGTACATTTGCAGCGGGTCATCGGTTTTTTCGCCGATTTTAAACGCTGTCGTTGGGCTGACGGGCATCATCAAACAGTCGGCCTGCTCGAACGCCTTTGTGAAATCACTGCGAATCAGGTTTCGTACTTTCAGGGCCTTGAGGTAATAGGCATCGTAATAGCCGCTGGACAGGGCGTAGGTTCCCAGCATAATCCGGCGTTTGACTTCCTGTCCGAATGCCTCATCGCGCGATTTGGAATAGACCTCGATATAATCGTTTGCGTTTTGACTACGATAGCCGTAGTGCACGCCGTCGAAGCGGGCCAGGTTGCTTGACGCTTCGGCGGTGGCGATGACATAATAGGCACTGATGGCATAGTCAAAGTGCGGCATGTCAATTTCGATAATCTCGGCGCCCAGAGACTTGTAAACTTCCAACGCGTCTTGCAGTGCCTTTTGCACCGATGCGTCCGCGCCTTTGTTTAAATGCGGTACTGTCGCAATTTTGAGTCCTTTGACTGGTGTTTCCAATTGCTCTAAATAATCCGGCACCGGCGCCATTGTTTCGGGAACGGAGGTGCTGTCACGCTGGTCATGTCCGGCGATGGTATTCAGCAGCAGGGCCGTATCCGTGACATCCTGTGTGAGTGGGCCAATCTGGTCGAGGCTGGATCCATAGGCGACAAGACCGTATCGGGAGACGCGTCCGTAGGTGGGTTTGAGGCCAACAACACCGCAAAATGAAGCAGGCTGGCGAATGGAACCGCCGGTATCGGAACCGAGTGCACCACAGCAGAGTCGGGCTGCAACCGCCGCGGCCGAGCCGCCGCTGCTGCCGCCGGGGACACGGTCGGTGTCCCACGGATTGACGGTTTTCTTTAAGCCGGAGTTTTCCGTACTGGACCCCATGGCGAATTCATCGAGATTACATTTGCCGATAATGATTGCATTAGCAGCATTGAGTTTTTCCACGATGTGGGCATTGTACGGCGCATGAAAATTTTCGAGAATCTTTGAGCCGCACGTTGTTGCTCCGAAGGTGGTGCACATGTTGTCCTTAATAGCGATGGGCACACCGGCCAGAGGGCCAACAGGCCGGCCTGCGGCGATTTTTTCATCAATCTTGCCGGCCTGCTCCAATGCCTGTTCTTTGTAAAGTGAAATATAGGCGCCAATTGTCGATTCATGTTTTTCGATATGGTCGAAGACAGCCTTCACAGCGTCCGTGCTTTTGGTTTGTCCGACAGCGATTTTATCTCGCAGTTGTTTGACGGTATCCATGTTAATCCTGTTTTCCGGAATGTGACAAAAACCATTCGTAGAGTTCATCATTGTTGTATGTTTGCGTCCATGAGTCATGGTTTGCTTCGGGATATACCGTTAGCCTAGCATTTCCTCCTATCTGATTGACGGCATCAACCATTTCCTGTGAACGCTGAAGCGGCACAACAGGGTCTTGTGCTCCATGGAATGCCCAGACAGGGAGGTTTTTCAGATTACGGGCCAGATAAGGCTGACCCCCGCCGCAGATGGGAGCAATTGCAGCGAAACGTTCAGGATGCATGGAGGCAATTGTCCATATGCCGAATCCGCCCATGCTTAAACCGGTTAGATAGATACGATTTTCATCAACGTTATAAGAAGCTGTAATCTCATCGATCAGTGTCATCACGTGTTCGACTCGGTTAGGCCACCATTTATCCGTTGGGCATTGCGGGGATGCAATAATGAAAGGGAAATCCCTGCCTTGTTCGACAAGTTTAGCCGGACCGTGAGCCTTGACTTTATTCAAGTCATTCCCGCGTTCACCGGCGCCATGTAAGAAGATGATCAACGGCCATTCCTTTTCCTGCCGGTCATAATCTTTGGGTAAATAGAGTAAGTAGTCCATTTCCATCATGACCTGTCGCGTCATGGTTTTAGGGTGCTGTCCGACCGGGGGAAGAGAAGTGCTTTGCTGCTTTTCTATGTTGGCACATCCGCTTAACGCTGCAATTCCAATCACGCTAAACGTCAGGATAATTTGTTTTGTTTGCATTCTTTAGAGTCCTTATTCTTTCTGTTAAGTTTGGGAGTTAGGCTCCGGAATTATCATCCAGGATTTTCGGGACTTTGAAATATTCATCCTCACGGTCCGGGGCATTGGCTAATGCCTGGTCATTGGTTAATGATGGGTGGGGAACATCCTCTCGCAGGACGTTATAAACGGGGAGGCAATGTGCCAGCGGCTGGACATTATCCGTATCCAGTCCACTGAGCTTTTCGATATATTCGACAATGTCACTGAGTTGGGTGCTAAATTGAGCGACCTCTTCGTTACTGAGTTCAAGTCGGCTCAGGAGGGCGACTCGCCGTACTTGTGCTTCATCAATTTTTGCTGTCATCATTTTCCTTTTTTGCTTGATAAACCCTGTCATCGAAGATCCCGGCGGGGGGATACAATGTGCTGGTGCGGTACTCTTTTTTAACGTTATTATTACAATGCCGCACAGCCTTATTACGGGAGACTCACGGCGGATAAGTATATCGGATTGGACATGGATTGCAAGAACACAGTTTGGGGATACGATAGATGAAAATTTGCTTTCGGGCCGATAATGTTTTGTGAAATTTGACAGGCAGGAGATTTGTGAAAAAAATTTGTTGGGTCTATATGTTGTGTGTTCTCTAAGTATTCCAGCTTCTCAATGGTTATCATTAAATTAGGAAGTTTAGGTGGACGGGGGTGGGCATTTTTGCGTCCGAAAACACGGAAAACGAAATTTTATTCTGTAACTTTCTTGTTGTCAACGAGTTAAAGAAATTTCGATGAAATTGAAAAAAAATTGAAGGAATCTGAATCCGCCTGACGATACCAGTATTATCAGGGGCGACAAAGGCCTCAAAAGGCTGAAAAGCCATATACTATATGTTGTGGTTAGGCTTTCCGGCGACTGTGAAAATCAAAAAATTGAAAAACCTCATAAAGGACTTGAGGGACTATCAACAAGAGGTGGTCGAGATAAATCCAGCGACCACTGGGCGATCCGATTCGGGCAGGATGCTCGGTGAGGGTCGGCCATGCAGTCAAGTGAGGATTATTATGCAACTATCAAAAAATGCAAAACGGTTTGAAGAATTAACAATGGATGAGCTTGTTGGCAAGTGTGACCGACTATTTAGCGAAGTCGGGGCAGATTCCGATTTCGCAGCGGAATCTTTGTTGGACCATATTTATGCCAATCCGCTGGGCAAACTCCTGCGGATGATTTCGACGTTGCCGGAAGTACGTCATGAAAAAGTTGTTCAGGCCCGCAAAATGATCCATGAATCTGAAGATGAGTTAGATTGCCGAATGGATATTGCGCTGGATAAAGTGCTGGAAGAACTTATTACGGAAAACTGATGACATCGAAGCGGCTTTTTAAGTTGCTTCGAGTTACATAACTTTTCAGGCAAGCATTTTTGGATGCAGCAATGGCTTCGTTAGTCGTGATCTTCCGGTGAATAATCGGGGTCATCATCCAGCTCAACGGGTTTATAGCCCGGCTGTTTGGAACGCTCCTGTTCTTCATTAAACGCCTTAATAATTGTTTCCTGAATTTTCTTTCGGCACTGAGCGTTGATGGGATGGGCAATATCGGCATGAAGTTTCATTCTTCCATGCGCATCGGGTTTGATGCGGTTCTCCACAAGTTTGCCGCCGCAATTGCTACAGAATTTAGCCCGGAGATGGTTTTTGCCGCCGCATTTGGCGCAGTGGTCGCTCATTTTGCGAGAGGGCATTGCCACGAATAACCCTCCCGTTCCTTCGATGATTTTAATGTCTCGAATGACAAACTCATTGTCAAGGGTCATTGAGCAGAACGCTTTTAAGCGATCATCCTGATTGGCTACCATTTTGACTCTGACTTCGCTGATCTCCATTTTGCTGCCTCATGTAAAAGTTACCATCTATTGTTGTTGACGAATCTGCTTTCGCAGTCAAACTCCGTTCTTAGTGTTTCCTGCAGTTGCAGCACACTCTCATTGAGAGCCGGTACTAACATATACATGGCCGATCCGCTGCCACTGAGGCATACTTTCGAATCGCAAAGTCTTTCACATATTTGTTTCAGCGTCTTCAAGCTGTTTTCCAGTTGAAAACAGCTTAACTCCAGCATATTTGCGCATATTTTGGCTACAGAATCAACACTCTTTTTGGCGAGAAGTGGATTTATTTTTTTGGAAAGCTCCTGATACTCTTTTGGTGCATGTGTGTAATTCTCATAAACCTTTTTCGTAGAGACACTTACATTTGGTATAAGCAGGAGGGCGGAAAATTCGAAATGCGTGTTGATTTTTTGCATTTTTTCGCCCCTGCCGGTGCAATAAGCCAACGGACCGCCCAAAAAGAAGTTAATATCGCTGCCGAGTGAGGCGGCTATCTCGTGCAGTATGCTGTCGGGTACATTGAAATTTGCGAATCGATTTAATCCTAAGAGTGCCGCTGCGGCATCGCTGCTGGCACTGCCAAGACCGGTGCCTGCGGGGATGTTTTTGGTGAGGGTGACGCGAATCGGGATTTTTTGCCCTGTTTTCTCCATCAATTTTTCGCAGGCTTGCCAGACGAGATTGTCGGGTCCGTCGGGTGCCCAGCAGGGACCGGTACAAATCAGCTCGAGACAATCGGTTTGTCCGGGTTCAAATAACAGCTCGTCATACCAGTTGATCTTGGCCATGAGGGTTTCGATGCCGTGGAAGCCGTCGGGTCGTTTGCCGGTAATCAGCAGGGACAAGTTGATCTTGGCCGGGGCACGAACCAGAAGGCCGGCGTCTGTTTGTTCGAATTGTGTTAAATGTGTCATTTAAGTCGATGTCCTATCGGGATTTCTTGACTTTAGGGCTACTGTACTATATCATTCTTAATTGTACCGAATCAATACTTTTTTACAAAGGACCTTCATGATCGAACCTTCAGTAAAAGAAAATGTCGCCTGGTGGCATTGGCATCGGAGGCTGTATAACTGGGTTGTTCACTGGGCCGATACGCGGTTTGGTGTTTTAGCATTGATTATTCTTGCCATTACGGAACCGATATGTGTGCCGATACCAGCGGATGTTTTGGTTATTGGTCTTTGTTTGGGCAAGCCGAAAAGCTCCTTGAAATACGGTTTATTATGCTCATTCTTTTCCGTGACCGGCGGAACCATTGCATTTAGTCTTGGATTGGCGATTGGGCCGGAACGCGTGATACATTTTTTTGATGTCTTGAGCGTTGGGCCGATTCAATTAGGTGACAAAGCCCAGCAGGCATTAGAACTTTATCAGCGCTATGACTTCTGGGCCATCGCTATTTCAGCCCTGACGCCGGTTCCTTATATGTTGTTCAGTTGGCTGGGAGGGATGGCGGAGGTTTCCCTGGTCAAATTTGTTGGGATCAGCCTTGTTTTTCGAACATTGCGATTCGGCAGCGAGAGTCTGCTGTTTTATCTGTTTGGCGAAAAGGCGCGTCGCTTAATTGAAAAATATTTTAACACGGCTACCGTTGTTGTTATTTTATTACTTGCTATCCTTGTGTTTGTTATGAAAAAAGTCTCGCATCTATTTGGTTGAGCCATCCGGATGAATTTAAGACGAGGATATTGCGATGAATGAAGCACAGAAAAGGACGTTGTTAAAGATAGCCAAAGAGATGGTTGAGGCAGCGGTTCGGGGTAAACCTATTCAGAAACCTCAAACGGATGATGCGGAATTGCTGGGCGAGCAGGGGTGTTTTGTGACGCTGAAGAACGGTGAACAGCTTCGCGGGTGCATCGGGCAGTTTGAGGCGGATAAGCCTTTGATTGAAATGGTGTCGCAAATGGCGGTTTCGTCGTGTCTGTATGACAGTCGTTTTAGTGGAAATCCCATCACCACCGGTGAATTGGGTGAGTTGGATATTGAAATTTCGGTTTTGTCGCCGATGGTCAAAACGGATGAGCCGGAAAATTTGCGGCTTGGGGTTGACGGTATCTATATCACGGATGGCCGGCGGTCGGGGTGTTTTCTGCCGCAGGTGGCGACGGAAACCGGTTGGAGCGTTCAAGAGTTTTTGGGCTATTGCTGTGCGCATAAGGCGGGGTTGAGACCCGATGGGTGGAAAGATGCCGATGTTGAGGTGTATTTGTTTACGGCGGATGTTTTCGGTGCAAAGTGGGAAGATATATAAAATATCAAAAAGCAAATAGTAGAAATATTGAGCCGCCTTCGGCGGAACTGTTTAAATAGATCCTTCACTTCGTTCAGGATGACAATATCCAAGGTGGGGGTGATAATCTTTGGTAAGGGTGATATTGTTTTTGTGAGTGGTTTTTAAATGGATGTATTCAATGATGGTATTATGGAGAGGGTGGCTCGATACTCCCTGTTTTTATTAGTAGGGTCTGTCTTGTGCTTTTCTTCGGGTTGCCATGAGCAGGCATTAAGTCCTGAGCCGCAGGCGGCGATGAAGACCCCCGGGGCATTTGCCGATTATGTGCGAAATGAACCGGCTGTACGCGATGTGCAACTTTGGGACAACCCCTACGGGCCGGGGCTTGTGATTCAAACGAAGCATTATCGAGTTTATACGACGCTTTTGGAACCGCTGATGCTTCGACAGGTGCCGGGATTTATCGAGTCGGCGTTCAAGGCCTATGAAAGCCAGTTGCCCCGGCCGAGGCTTGCGCGACAGCTCATGGACGTTTACCTGTTCGGCACGCGCGGTCAGTGGGAGGATTTTACCAAATCATTTACCGGTGCTGAGTCGGCGATGTATCTGCAAATCAAAAAGGGGGCGTATGTCGCCAACGGGACGTGTGTGGCTTACAACATCGGCCGCAAGCAAACCTTTTCGGTGATTGGGCATGAGGGGTGGCATCAGTACAATCAACACCTGTTTACTTATCGGCTGCCGAGCTGGCTGGATGAGGGAATCGCGACGCTGTTTGAAACATGCCGCTATACACAGGGGCAATTTGTATTCGAGCCGGGCAAAAACCTGATGCGGCTGGGGTCGCTTAAAGAGACGATGCAGAAGGGCGGATTTATCCCCTTACACCAGTTGATTTTGCTCAATCCCGGCCAGGTGCTGACCGGCGGGTATGGCGATACGGATGATGCGGTGATTGCGTTTTATGCACAGAACTACGCACTGGTGCGTTTTTTGCGGGAGCAGAATTACGGGATTCGTCTGCGGAAATATCATGCATTGCTGCTGGGGGCGGCCGAGGGAACATGGCCACTGCAGGGAGACTGGGCGACAATGGCGGCAGACCGCAGACAACGATTAACCGCCCGCTGGAATAGCCAGGTGTCAGGCGCATTGTTTGACTATTATATCAATGAAGATATTCAAAAGCTGGATGCGGAGTATCGGGAGTTTTGCGCTAAAATTGTTTATCACATACGATTGAAAAAATAAAATATCAAAAAGCAAATAGAAAAAATGCGGAATCGCCTTCGGCGAGACTGTTTGAATAGATCCTTCACTTCGTTCAGGATGACAATGTACGGAGTCGGGATGACATTTTGAAGTTGGGACGATATTTTGAACATGGGATGACAGGGTGTTGGTTGGTGTGACAATAATGGAAGATACAGGAAAAACACAATTTATTTTGGGGTCGGCGTCGCCGCGGCGGCGGCATTTGCTTGGAAAAGCGGGCTATTGTTTTGATGTTGTTCCGTCGGAGGTGGATGAATCGGCTTTTGATGCGGCCGGGGTTACTTCGGAAGAACACACTCGAATACTTGCTTTGGCTAAGGCTAAAGATGTGGCTGTGCGATTTCCGAATGCACTTGTGATGGGGGCCGATACGGTGGTGGATCTGGATGGTGAGATTATCGGCAAACCGGATGGAGCTGAGCATGCGGAGGTGATTACCCGGAAACTGTTCAGCAGGCCGCACAAGGTGATTACGGGGCTGGCGCTGGTGTGCGTTGAGACGGGGATTGAGATTGTTGAAGCGGATACGACGGTTGTTTATCCGCGACAGTTGACCGAGGAGCAGATCGCCGAACATATTCGCAAGGGCGACTGGCAGGGCAAGGCGGGGGCATACGGGATTCAGGAAACCGGGGATGAGTTTGTGGACCATATCGATGGGTCATTTACGAATGTGATGGGGTTGCCGATGGAGTTGGTGGAGCGGCTGCTGGGGGAGTTGGGTCTCCGGTCGGGGGCGTAGTTTTTTGACACTGATTGACGCGAGATTTACACAGATCCATTCGGCTGCGCTCAGGACAGGTTTTTTAGACGGGATATACAGGATTTTTTAAGAGAAAAAGCTGGCCTGTGGGAGCCAGCTTTTCAGAAAGTATTGGTTTGTCGCCATCCCATTGGTTATAGCTCAGTATAATCTTTGGGTATCTCTGGTTTGAATTTTTCAGAGCTAAGGTTAACATTCCACTGGAAATTGTCCAAGATGACTTTCACTTGTATGTCATTTTCACCTACCAGTTTTGCTTCCAGTAATATCGGCAGTTCGGTTTGAATATCAATCCAAAGATGTCCAAGATAGCTCTTAATCGGCATATTACTTTTGACAAGTTCAATGTTGTTGACTTCTATTCCCTCTGCCTCAACCCCATTTATTATTTTACGGCCTAAGGATTTATACTTTGCGGCAATATATTTTTTTACCAAGGTTTTAGGTGAGTTTTCCTTCATTTCAGCAATGGCATTATCTGATAATGGATGCCATTTATATTTTTTAATTGAAGGCATGACGACAACAATTGCTTTGTCTGCAGGCAACGTAAATGTTCTGTTACCGGATTTTTCATCATCAATTCTTATTCCATATTCAGCAGAAGTGTAAATAGTTGTAATAATGGATTCTGAATAATTTTTCCCGATAACTGTCATACTTTCCTGACTTTGATAGACAAAATCACTGATACTATCTGTTTTGGCAGCAACCTCTGCCCATGCAATACTCGTTGAGCTCGTGTTAAATAGAAATAATAATAAGGTGGCAATGGCAATGACTGCCGCGGCGGTTAGTTTGATTGTGTTTTTCATTAGAATTCTCCTTAGTACGTGGTTTCGTTTTGTTTTTTTGCTCAGTTGTACAGGGGAATTCTTAATCCGGGTCATGACGTCATCGACGAAGGAGTCCCGGCGGCCGACGGCGTCGGCTAATTCTTCGAGCTTTTGCTCAATATTTTTATCCGGTTTCATGGTTCTAACTCCTGTAACTGCTTTTTGAGGCGATGATGCGCCCGTGAGAGCTGTTTGGTTACGGTTCCGACGCTGCGGCCAACGGCTGTTGCCAAGTCCCGCACATTGTACGGGCCGAAGTAGCGGAGCATGATGACCTGCTGCTCGGCTTTGGGTAGTTTGCCAATCGTCTCCAGCAGGTGTTGGTTTTTCTCGTCGAGTTGGCCGTTCTTTTCATGGGCGGCCAGCGAATCGAGACTGTCTGAATATTTAAGTGACTGCTGTTTTTTGAGACTGTCGACGGCACATCGCCGGGTAATTTTCATCAACCACGGCCCAAAGACCTCCGGGTTACGCAAGTCGGACAGTTGTTGCCATGCCCGCACGAACGCTTCCTGCGCGATATCGTCGGCGATGTGCGGCTTTTTAACGATACTTATGGCTGCCGCACGGACAGACCGCTCGTATCGGGCCACCAGCAGGGCAAATGCCTCTTTGTTTCCGGTTAAGATTTCCTGTACTAACTCAGCATCCGATTGTGTCACCAAAAGGCCTTTCGGTTGAGAATTAACTCGTCAATTCACTATTATAGACAGGGGGGTGGCCCAAAATGCGACAAAAAAATAAAAAAAGTAAGAGTTCACACTTTAGTGTGTATAAAACAAGCTAAAGCTTGAACTCTTACAATGAAATCTACTGTTATTGAGCAGGAGTGGGTGCTATGGCATCGGTTCTACCGATTCCGGCAGAGGCTCTGGTTCGATTACTATCAAATCTTCGTATTCCATTTCGACCGAAGTCAGATCGCCGAAGATAACCGTATAGGTACCGTCGTCGTTTTTCCATCGCATCAGGACAGCATCCGTATCGTCCGGGGTGACAACATCGCCGTAGTAGGCGGGGTCTTTCTTACCCTGCATGAGTGTTGCATAGAACATGCCCAGTGACTGTAATGGCACCATTTTTTCCATCATCACTTGAGCTTTTTCCTCTTCGGTCTTGGTTGCATTCATTTGCTTTTTGAATTCTATTGCAGCTTCAGTCTCACTGTTTTTTATTTTGCCAATTGATTTCATGATGCTCATCATGTCGATTTTTTCCGGATACGTACCGGTCAGGTCCGCAAATAATCTGAGTCCTTCGATGGCTGCATTTTCATCCATTTTCGGCAGTTCAATATTTCCCATCGACTTGTAGTCCTCCGGGATGACGGGGACAAAATCATCAGCCTGTACCATTGCGTTCCATACGTAATCGTACATTTCACCTTTCATATTAAGTGTGTCCGCCACCCTCATCGTAAACTCGGAACGAACTGGCAACCAGGTCTCCACATCCACCCAAATCGCTGCATTCACTTCATCGCACATGTTGCCGGCATAAGCGGGATCGGTTGTCTGGAAGCCCTGCACTTTAATGCCATCAATTTCAGAGAATCCAAGATCGGTATATTCGGTTTTCATTATTTTTTTGATCATCTCACGCGGATCATTGTTCTGTTCTTTCGTTTTTTGCAGCAGATCTTCTGAAAAGGCCATGGTCACATATGCTTTTTCGCTCGGTATGATCTGAATCACTTTTTTCTCACACGGCAGGAAGTACATTTCTTGGGTCATTGTCTTGTTTTTATTGAGCATATGTATGGTGCTTTTCATCTTCATGCCATATTTCGTTGAAATCGTCACAATTCCTTCGGACTCCATATTCTGCGACGGTGCGCCTTCCACCATAGTACCGTTCATAGTCATGCTCACTTTGTACATGAAGGCCTGGGATTGCAGGACTTTGTCATAAACGGCGGCCAGGGCGATGCTTTGTCCGCCGGTGGGGAAGAGAAATATTGCACTGATGCCGACAATAATGATCGCTGCGGCGGCTATTTTGGTAATTGGTTTCATTTTGAGTATCCTTTCCAGTAATGGATTGGTTTTGGTTTGTTCGATCCGTTCCAGCGTTTGTCGGACCAGATCATCCGATGGACCCTGCGGGACCGTGCCTTGTGTAAATGCTTTGACGACAGCTTCGAATTTGTTATTGTGCTTATTCATAGGCTCACCTCGCGTCCATATTCGACGGCGGTACTTTTCAAAAGTTCCTGGAGTTTTCCTCGTGCACGATTGATTAAAACACCGACATAATTCTCATTCATGTTCATTTCTTCAGCAATTTGACGGTAGCTGAATTCATTCAGTATCCGGAGGCAAAAGACCTCGGCCTCCTGCGTCGGAATTTTTGATAACGCCATCCTTAACTGCTCTGAAAGCTCTTTGGATTGCATTCCCACTGCGGGTGGCGGTTCCGTACTTTCCAGCGTTTGGCAATCGACGTCGGTTCTGTGAAGCCGGAAGTCGGGTTTTCGCTTTCGGAGCAAATCGATGCCGCGCTGGGTGGCGAGCAGGCTTAAAAACGCCTGCATGTTCCGGATTTTCTGTTTTCGTGAGGCTTGTACCGCGGTTAAAAAGACCTCCTGAAAACAATCCGAAGCATCCGCTTCATTGCCCAAAATCCGGTAAACAATATTCCAGATAC
>JADHXS010000005.1 GCA_016782835.1 Phycisphaerae bacterium
AGTCCGATGCCTGCGTTGGCGGGTCAAAATCGTCCTCGACGTAGTTTCAACTACGCCTGCGGGGATTTTGCCCCGCCGCCTTGGCCTGGTGCCTTTTCGCTCGGCCTCATCACGACCCGGTTATTCGGATAGGTTCTTATTCTGGCCAGCCTGTTTATCCAGCATTCCTTTCAGCATGGTTCCCATAAGCGCGTCGGTCGTTGCACCGCCGGCGCCGCCGGAGACCATCACATCCGGGGTAATCTGAATCTGGTCGGTGGCGACCAGCTTCATGATTTCCAGCAATGCCGCATTGCCCGGCCCTACAACCTCAGATACCATTTTATACGCCTGAGCCTTGGCTTCGGCGACAAGTTTGATCTGTTCGGCTTCGGCTTCGGCATCGATAATCATTTTCTTTTTGTCCTCATCGGCAACCTTGACGCCATAAGCGGCCGTAGCCAAGCGTTTTTCTTCCTCCGCCTCCTGTACGGTACGCATGAGAGCCTTTTCTTTTTCGGCCGCACGCTGCTGTTCCTCAAAGGTCAACTGCTCCTGCAAGGCGATTTCACGGTCCGTCAGGGTTTTCAGCAATGTCCCCAGACTTTTTTCATCGCCAACAGTACCGATACTAACATCCAGAACTTTGATCCCGTACTTGGCAAGGTCCTCACGAAGCATCTGAAGACTTTGGTCCTGTTGGACAGTACGGCTCTTGACATAATCCAAGGCTTTTACTTTTTCAGCGTTATTTCGGAATACGGCACGAACACGCGGGGTTACCACCTTATCCAGAATCAGTTCATCATCACCGATTTCGGCCACAGCTTTCGGTGCATTTTCCGGTTCTACCTGATAGGTAATCCTCACATCGACCGGAAACGTAAAACCATCCTGACTTCTCACATCAATCGGTTTATTCGGCTGGCCTATGGCCCGCTCCCCCTGCTCCATTTCCGGTGTGTAACTCACTTTAATCTGGCGAATATCGATAAGAGTCACTTCGTACGCTTCAGTATTGTAATAATACTTTCCTTCTCCCAGAGCCTTATTCCAAACGCCCCGGCTGCCAACCGGTACTAATCGACTCTCCGTTTGAAGGCCAACATTACTTTTAATCACCGCTACCTGACCGACCTTAACATTCAATACCGGAACCTGTTTGACTTCAAACAGAGATGTATTTAATTTATAGTTGCCCGGTTTTAAGACTGTTAATTGAGGGCCTTTATAGCCGTTACCTTCGGTCAGGAAATATTTAGCATCCGCCATTTTGTCAGGGGCTTCCCATTCCGGTGCATAAACCGTTCCCAATGGCAACGACTTTCCATCTTTGGCCGTAATGAGTCCCACAAAACCATCTTTAATCTGAAGATCCTTCTTTTTATCAATCTTATACATCCATGGGAATTTCCAGAAATGCCAGCCGGGCATCAACATATCTGCCTGAATCCCGTTTTCGCCGTTGACAGCAATAATCCGTCCAGACGGCAATTTTCGCCCCAGCAATTTCTTCTGCACGATTCCCACTTCGTCCCCGGCAATGTTAACCGTCGAACTCAGGGCCAGAATAAGAATGACAACTAAAATGATAATTATCAAAACCCCTCCACCAGCAAGTTTATTGAATCCTTTGATGCGCACCGGCACACCATCCCAATTCATATCCGTTTTTCCCATTTTCGAATCTCCTGAAAAAAGTTTTCCTTAACCGCTTATCAACGGATTATACTGGAAAGCTGTTTTGATGCAACTTAATTGAGTCGCTTCCCAAAAAACCAGACTGCTTTAACGTACAGGACGCGTTGTATACAAGAGCGTTGCATCATAACACAATATTCTTTTGAGAATACATCGAGTCCGCCTGAAAAATTGCTACTTTTTGACTTCTTTTTGCTTGAAATATTCCCCCTGCGATTGTAGTTTAACAGGTCTCTAATCACGGCGGCGTAGCCAAGCGGACTAAGGCGACGGTTTGCAAAACCGTTATTTCGTGGGTTCGAATCCCACCGCCGCCTTCTTTTTTTTACCCATTGTAATTCCCAAAAAGCACAAAAGGTCCCATAAAAGCATGAAAAGTGGTATCTTTTGTGCTTTTTTCTGCAATTATTGAGACTCCTATTGTCGTATTTTATCTCTTTCCTTGACCATTGGTTAAAAAAAGTTTATAATAAATCAAAATAAAGTTGTTTAATTTTTGATAATATGAGGTAATAATAATGGATAAACTGGAGAGTCGATGTGTAACAACGATGAGGGGGAATTGCGCGGGCAATTGCCTTGTGATGAAAAGGATTTGATAATTAAACAATTAACGGATTAAATCCAGGGAGGAATTATGTTTACAACGAAATCTCAATTGAAAATTGCGGGTCTTTTTTCATTGGCAAGTGCTTTCTTGTTTATAACGGTACTTGCATCAGCTCGTGATCTTCCTGCTTCCAAAACCGAAGAGCAGGAACTTCTTGAGCAGAAAGCCGCTCAACAGGAAGAAGTCCAAACGAGTCCCGAATTATCTGCATCCATCCAAAAACTGATTGAAGCATTGCCTGAAGACAGCACTCCACGTTTTGATATCAACACAATCGTGCTGAACGGGAACATCCTCTTCGAAGACGAAGAATTGCTTTCAGATATTCCCGCCGTATACAACGCATCCAGAAACGGGGTTGTTGAGGCAACTTATTTATACGACCTGCGTCCTTTACAGCAATTAGTAGTAAACCCCGGTTCCACACAAAAGGTTTCGGCCAGAACGATTCAAGGGTTGGCCCAATACATTTTGTCGGTTTATCAACGAAAGAATTATGCCGGTATTTATGTTTACGTTCCCGCAGAAGCCTTTGAAGCAAATGGCGATCTGGCACAAGGAACACTTCCCGTTCGTATTCTTGAAGCTCCGGTTTCAAAAGTATCTTACGGTTTCTATACCCCCGACAACCAGCCTGCTGAAAAAAGCTATTTGAAGTTAGAGACTCTCGAAAAATGGTCACCGGTAAAAGAAGGCGAAGTTGCCAACCGGAAAAAATTGGATGATTTTCTTAATCTATTAAATCGAAATCCCGACCGGTATGTTTCGGCGATGTTTACACGAGGCGCAGAAGCTGAATCTCTGGCGGTTGGATACAATGTCTATGAAGCGAAACCGGATCATTACTTTGTGCAAGTCGATAATTCCGGCACCAAAGATATCCAATGGAGGCCTCGCTTTGGCTATATCAACACCAACTTGCTTGGCTTCGACGACAAACTGACCGCCGTCTATCAGACAACACCTGACTCTACATGGGATGAAGAGTATGCCGTCTACGGCAGCTATGACTTCCCGATCTGGGGACCCAAGCTGCGATTAAATCTGTTTGCGGGATATAATGAGTTTGCAATCAGTGACGCTGGCCCAGCCAGTTTCCTTGGAGGCGGTGAATTTTACGGCGGCCAACTCCGTTATAACGCATTCCAGAAAAACGACTGGTTTGTGGATGTGCTTGGTGGATTGACTTACAATAGAAGCAAAATCAATACGAATGTTCCTCCGTTTGGCACAATCGCCAAGCAGGATATTTGGATGTTTACCTGGAATTATGGGGTTGAAGTTTCAAAAACGGACGATATGACCGATACCACGCTGTCCTTCATTCAGGAACGGTCTATTGATTCTTCTGACAAGGCAGAGATGAATGCTGCCCGTGCAGGTTCGGGCCCTCACTTTGTCAATAACATCCTGACTGCCCGTCACAGCCGCTATCTTTGCACCAATAAAGTTGAGCGGGTCAGTGCCAGCCTTCGCTGGATCGATCCGGATGACCGTCTTCCATCGGCCAAAATGACTTCGTTCGGTGGCATGTACACTATTCGTGGATATGATGAGTCGGAAATTGTTGCCGACGGCGGAATCATCGCCTCACTGCAATATGAATATGACGTGATTCGCAAGAGTCAAGTTGAACTATTCGGCGAACAACAATCGGACGAAGAAAGCCGTAAACCGTTCCTGAAAAAGCTGGCACCCTTGGGATTTGTGGACTATGGAATTGCCAAGATAGAAGACCCCATCAAAGCAAATGGTGAGACATACGATGAGGAACTTTGTTCGGTTGGCGGTGGAATAATCGCTGAACTCGGAGACAACTTTACGGGTACAGTCTATTACGGGTATCCGTTGATTCACACAAATGATACCCATACCGGCAAAGGCCGTCTGCATGCCGGATTATTGTTTAGATGGTAAACATTAACAATAATTATAAAACGTCGTTTAAAAACTAAATATTACTCTTCTGAGGGGAAGAAAATGAAAACTCTAAAACACATTCCGTTTGCGCAAGTAGCGCACAAATTTGTAGCATGCCTGTTAGCATTCTGCATCGTAAACATTCCAGTATTGGCAATTGAGGTCACAGATTTTACTCCGGGTAATGCCATCAGCGCGACTGTGGACATTGTTGCTGGCGACACGACAAATGTGGACCTGTCCGACAGTGCGGCCATTATCAACTGGAACGGCTTAGACACCATCGCCGGCGAAAACCTTAATTTCAACTACGGAAGCGCTTTTTCTGTTCTCAACAGAGTGTCTTCACATGTTGATTTTAACGGGAACCTCAATGCCTTGGGCGGCAATGTTTATATTGTCAGCCAATATGGCGTCCTTGTGGGACCGCAGGCGCATATTACCGCCTCTGCGTTCACCGCGTCCGGTCTGAATATCACAGACGATAACTTCATGAATGGAGTCTATCAGTTTCAGGCCTTCAATGGCGGCATGGTGGGTGATGTGGAAAACTATGCAACCATCGAGAACGTAACCGACCAAGTTGCGTTTCTGGGAAAAACCGTTCTAAATGACGGCACGATTTCGCTGCCGGAAGGCGGGGTTGTCGTGATGGCCGCCGGTGACAGCGTCTATCTTGGCGATCCCGGCGGAAAAATCATTGTTGAAATGACCGGAACCGATGGCGGCGAAGTCGTTAATACCGGTGCCATCGAAGCAGCAGGCGGCAAGATCATTCTGGCCGCCGGCGACATTTACTCGATTCCTTTACAGGCGGAAATAGATTCGACCTCCGTAAAAGTTGAATCCGGCACCGGCCGAGTAGGTCAGTTTGGAACAGTCTCTACCAACGGTATCGAAGGCGATGGCGGCGATGTTGTCATGACAGCAGGCGATGTCGTTGTTCTCGGCGATGAAAGCGTCACCACTGCGAACGCCGGAGCCAATGGCGATGGCGGTGACGTTATCGTTTATTCACCGGATACGGCATTGTTCCGTGAAGGTGCGACGGTCGAGGCCAAAGGCGGAACCGAAAGCGGAAACGGCGGGTACTTTGATCTTTCCGGTAAACAATATGTCGAAACAATGGGCAGTATTGACCTGACCGGCACCCAAAATGGAACGTTTCTCATCGATCCGCTTGATCTCTGGGTTGTGGATGATGCCAGCATTGATGTAGCAGAAGGCCCCGCTGATACATGGAAACCGACAAATGACTCATCTGTTTCTCAACTGGATGTTGATGACCTGGAGGCTTATTTAGATGCGGCTAATGTAACCTTGTCCACCCTCGGTACTCCGCCTGCAGATGGACAGAATGGCGACATCATTTTTGATTACGACAGAGAGCTTCACAGTGGAGCCAGCGAAATATCGAACAATTCACTGATTGTTGAAGCTGATCGCAACATCGAATTCAAGACTGGCAGCAGTATTAATTTTGAAGGGGACGGCGGTGTTGAACTCTATGCCAGCACCCATGGGGATTCACCCGACTATGATGGCGCCGTTATAGCACCAAAAAGCGGCAAGTCTCCCTATAATATAAAGACTGCCAAAGGCGACATCATTATCGAAGCCGGCAGCGGTGGAATCGACATGGGCGCCTTGCAGATCGGTTTCGAAAATGCTGTTGGTGAAGAGGCCCATCTCAGACTCTTGACAATTAACGGCAACGAGGCAACCATTGATTATGGAGACGAAAACCCAGACCTGACACCTGACGATTTCGATATAACTGTTCAGCACCTCAACGCTGAGGGCAGACGATACAGTTCTGTTTATGTTAAATCCGCGGGTGATTTAACCATAAACGGCTCGCCAAGTCTAGGTGGAGCTGTTCATGCAAAAACAAATACGACTTCTACTCCTGACAATGAACCTGCCAAGTCCTTTGCCTGCCTGATTGCTGACGGCGATGTCTATATTGACGGCAAGGTCTTTTCCGAAGCTGAAAGCGCCAGCCAGACCGACGCTGCTGTTTGGATCGGTGCCGGCACGAATAATCAGTACGAGCAAGGCGATCCTCGTTATCACGAAGGGACCGTTACTGTTTTCGGCGCTAGTAAGATTATTCAGGCCGATGCTAAAACCTCAGCCGACCCCGAGGTAGCAAAAGCAGATGCTACGATTAGGATTTACGGTTCTGAGATTAATTTGGATGGAGACGTAGAATCTCTTGCGAAGGATATTAAATACACGAAGAGTGATCCCGGACCTGCCGATTCAGGTTACAACGACGAAAACCCTGTATACGAAATTGACCCGGAAGAACCACTTTCGGATGGTTCAAGCCCGATGTACGATAAGCTAACGAAGGGTACTCGCGCATTGGTCGATATCGACATTACCCGAGACGGCAGCTGTCTGAATTGCGGCAATGAGCAAATACAAATCCTATTTAGTTTAAATGATGATCTTGAAATTGCCGACTGGTTCGATGGCTACACCATTGATTCTATTGATTTTTCTCAGGCAGAACTTGATGTATTGGAAAATGATGACCCAATCACGATTGACCCTGCTACCACTACTACAATTATACTTTCTAGTCAGACAACCGACAAGGGTGGTACACTATATTTAGATACTACCGGGCTTTATCCGGTGCTCAAGTACATCCCGCCGTCATATGATGAAGACTTTGTATGGGATGGCGTGAGCCAATACGCCATCTTCACAGATACCTTTACTTACCAGGTTGAAATCACGACTGAAGACGGCACGTTCCTTTCACAGAATACAGCATCGGTCTTAATTACCGTGAGAAATGAAGTACCGACACTGGTGGGTGCCAGCGACACGATCCATATGAATACAAGCGCTGACTTTGATCTGTCAACCTTAGTGACCGATCCGGACGGCACACCGGGTGTTTTAACAGACCCTGGCAATTTTGTCGGTACGTACGGCGCTTTGAATTATGGCATTGTTGAAGGGCAGACCCCGGTCAGCGGCGGTTCGATCCTGACAGATACAAATCCCGGCGGTCTTCCGGATCCGCTGGAAATCTCGGGTGACACGATCACCTACACTCCGTATGATGGCTATGTCACTCCGGGTGGTGAATCGACCACTTTTGGCTACAGCGTCACGGACAGCAGTATCGTCGACGATCAAGCTGCTGTTGTTGTGCAAACCGAAGACCTCGCTGTGACGGTTACCAACACGCTGCCGAGCGGCGCGGTTATACTGGACGATGCACATATGGATGCTGTTGACGAAGAACTGGGTGTTGCCGGCGGCAGTGGTTTCAGCGACAGTGATAACGACGACTTCGTCATCGCCGGAATCACCAAGGCCGATGATGATGACAACAAGACTTTCGGCGGCACGCTTGATTACAACGGCGACAACACTCCTTATAACGATGATGTTGACGGCACGTATGACTACACCGCTGATGGAGCATTACCCGGCTATACCGGTGAAGATGACTTTGACGCCCAGCTTTGGGACGGCCAGCGTGAATATTCTACTGATGGCACCAGTGTTGAAGTTTACGGTTCCGGAACAATTGATCTTGAGGTAACCAACGAGTTGCCAAGCGGTGCCGTTGTACTGGAAGATGCACCGATGAATGCTGTCGATGAAGAACTAAGTGTCGACAGTGGTGATTTTACAGATAACGATGGTGATGATTTCGTCATTACCGATATCACCAAGGCGACCGATGACGACAACAAGAGCTTCGGTGGAACATTGGACTACAATGGCGACAACACTCCTTACAATGATGATGTAGACGGCACATATGACTACACCGCTGATGCGGCACTGCCCGGTTATGTCGGTGAAGATGACTTTGACGTCCAACTCTGGGACGGACAAATCGATTATACGTTCATACAAGTCGGTGGTGTTTGGGTTGTTGACACGGCAACCAATGTTTACGGTTCCGGCACGATTGACCTTGAGACAACCAATGAACTGCCGGGAGGCGATGCCTGGTTCGGTCAGGTCCATATGGATTCTCAGGATGTTGGTCCCCAGGACCTTGAAGTCGATTTTGGTGCTGGGGTTAACGTTGATATCGACACCTACACCGGTGAAGTCATCGGCAGCGATTTGTACGGCGGCACACTTGAATATGATGGTACTAGCTGGACTTACAGCACCGACCCAACGTTGCCGGGTTATGTTGGCGATGACAACGATGACTACGGTCAGGGTGGATATGTTGCCGATGACCTGTTCACCGTGAATCTGTCCAGCGACCTTGGTCAACAATATGACTACTGGTTCGATGAAGGGCCCGCTCCGGCAGGCTATGAATTTTATGCACCCTCGGAGATATATAGAAAGGCTGTCTCTAGTGAGGGAACCGTTTCTGTGGATATCACCAACGCCCTGCCGACGATTGATGAAAACCCAACCATTGAGCACATGAATGAGAGCATCCAAGACGAGCTTTTCGCCACGGATCATTTGGATGGCAACCCCATCAACGTGCTTGACGAACTGACTGTTACGTCGAATACCGATCCGGGTTTTGGCGAACTGATCCTGACCGATAATGGCGATGGCACCTACTCTTACACCTATGACCCGGCTGAAGGCTTCGCCAGCGATGACAGCTTTGATGTTACTATCTCGGATGGTCAGCGTGATTATGTATTCGACGGCGATGGAGTGATCGAAAGCGATGATCTCGTTACTGTTGAAGGTACGGTCCATTTGGAAATTACCAATATCATACCCTCTGCAAATGGTGACCTCGGAGAAGTTGATCCGAGCGATCCACCCATTCCGCAAGACGGGGTAACCTCACCGGTCCTTGTAACCGATCCGTTGGATGCTCCGCAGCAGGATATCCTTGACACTCTTTCGATCGTACCGGGAGTATATACACTTCCGAGCGGCAGTACGCTTGAATTCACCGGCACCGGAGAATGGATCTATACACCGGCTCCGGGCGCACCGCAAACGGAAGAATTCACCGTTCAAGTCTGGGATGGCGAATATGATTACTCTGCCTACTATAACGTAGGAGAATTCGAACGTGAGCCGGTCTACGGCGAAGGAATCGTGACTGTTTCTTCTGCTCCGGATGAAATTGTACCGATCGCTCCGCTGGCCGTTCTGGAAATTCCGGAATTGAAGGGCTGTCCGGTGGTTATGGATGCGGCCGCTACCGAACTGGCCATCAATACAGATGAGCTGCAGTTACTGATTGGTAATTCACTGGCAACGAATCCGAACCTGCAGCCGTGTGATGCCTGCCAGAATCTGCTGAACGCAGCAACGGCTTTGAAAGACGCTGACGGTTCTCGAATGGCCGCATTGGCGCAAATCTTCAATACTATTGCACCGGCGGACGCTCCGTTTACACCGGAAGTTTCTGCTTCTGTTGCGACTGCTTTTGCTGAAATGGCGGACGATCCGCAGTATGCACTTGCCATGGAATATGTCGATGCATTCGTAAACTACGTTGCCGTGCTGGACCAGGACCTGCAAGTTCCGGTTGGCGATCCTGCAACCATAGTTATGGAAAAATACGGAGAAACGCTTGCCAACAGTGACAACCCGAATATTGCGGTGTTTGTGACTGCTCAGATTGAAGCATCCTTAGGCGGAGCCCTGTAACAAAGGGCCTTTGTTGAAAAATAAAACGCCGTTGAGGATATTGTTCCTCAGCGGCGTTTTTTGTGGTTTCCCAATAAATTCAGATAGAGCGTTTCTTTTACTTTGCCATTGCAACAGCAATACCTTCATTGCGAATCTGGTTGACTTTCTCATAAACCCGGGCCAGCGTTATGGCATTTCGGTTCTTTTCAACGGAGGCTGTTGCCTGTGAAAGATAATATTCCGAACGGTCCAACTGCCCTTTCGCCCGGCAGATTCTCGCCTTGGTCAGGAATGCATCAACCATTAAAGGATTCTGCCGTCCAAAAAGACCTCGCTGGATGGACATTGCTTTTGAGATATAGCCATCGGCCTGTTCAAAATCATGCCGTTTGAGACTACACTGAGCCATACTCTCAAGAATATTGGCTGTCATCAAATGGCGAGAGCCATAATTCTGTTCGGCCATATCCAGCGCCATCTGGTAATTGGCTTGAGCTTCCTGGAATTGTCCTTTGGCGCTGTATAGCTTTGCAGATTCAAAAATGAAAGGCGACATTTCCTTGCTCTGGAGTTCACAATGATTCAGCATAATCGAAACGGCCCGGGACAGCGATTGTTCCGCCTTGTCCAAATCTCCGGCCCGCCGCTGTACATCACTGAGCATCCGATAGGTCTGGGCAACATAGGGATGGTCTGCAAAGAGTGCCTGCTTTTGTAATTCGATGCCGGATTGAAACATCCGTCCGGATTCGGACAGCAATCCCAGATTACCGTACACGGTTGCCAGGTCAATCATGCATAAAGCCATTTCGCCGGTTTCGGTACTCGTTTTTTGAGCTACAGAATAAGCCTTTTCCGCCAAACCACGAGCCTTTTCGTAATTGCCAACAGTCATGTAAACCCGTGCCATCATACGCAGGTTTTTAGTCGATAATTCTTTATTGTTGTTTTTCGTTGCTGCAATTCCCTGCAACGACAGCAAAACAACAATTAACAGACCATAAATGATTCCAATCCGGTATTTCTGTATCATATTTATAACCTTTTCTGAAGTCTTTATCTCTATTAAAAAATATAGCTAACGTTAAACTCCAACGGCGAAATCGAAGGCTCGCTTAAGCGGAATTAAGATGAAAACAGGAAGATTGTGATAAATGTGATCCCAACAATCGTTACAATCTGAATCGTGTGGTTTATGGGACGATTAAACTTGAATATCAGTGCTATAAAAGATAGTTTACTGCGTGAAATAGGCATACAAAGAGGCCGCCAGCGGGTAAAAGTTAAAAATCATTAAAAAAAGCTGGAAATTACAGGATTTCCAACTAAAATCCCTACCATGAAATTCGTTCTTATTGATAAAATAACGGCTTTGGAATCCGGTAAGCGTCTGACCGCGGTAAAGAGTGTTTCACTGGCCGAAGAATATCTGGCAGACCATTTTCCGGCATTTCCGGTCTTGCCGGGCGTGCTGCTTTTGGAAGGACTGATTGAATCCGCTTCCTGGCTGGTTCGAGAATATCAGAATTTCGCGAACAGTATGGTCTTGCTTGAAGCGGCGAAAAATGTTAAGTATAAAAGTTTTGCGGCGCCTGGGATGCAGATTCAGTACAGCGTGACTGCTTCGGCGATTGAAGAAAACACCAGCAGTTTTAAAGGTGTTGGTGTTTGTGGAGATGAATCGATTGTGGAAGCCAAGTTGACCTTGCGGCATTTCAATCTGGCCGGCGAAAACCCGAAGATGGCCCATGTGGACGGGCAAATTGTGGAAAGTATGAAACAGCGGTGGAAACTGCTGTATGCGGAATAGAAAAACGAAATCAAATGGATGATTGAATACAGTAATGGAGACAACATTATGGCAATGAGCCGCGATGGAATTTTCGAAAAGGTACAGGAAGTTTTAGTTGACGCCCTTGGATTGGATGATGACGAGGTCACCTTGGAGGCAACTCTGATGGGCGATCTGGGCGCTGAAAGTATCGATTTTCTCGATATCGTATTTCGCCTGGAAAAAGCATTTGATATTAAAGTTCCCCGTGAAGAACTTTTCCCGGCAGAGAGTGTGCTCAACAATCCCGAATTTGTCAGCGGCGGAAAACTGACCGCAAAGGGTCTGGCGGAAATCAAAGACAAAATGCCGCACACCAACCTGTCGGAATTTGAAAACGACCCGGATGTCAACAAAATCGCAGATTTGTTTACCGTTGATGCGATTGTGAATTTTGTCGAAACAAAGGTCAACGGTTAGTTTTAACTCAATAACAATACCTACATCGGCAGGATGACTGTGTTTTTTCCTGTCGATGTCGTGTTTTATACGAAAAAAAACGATGCGATGGATTTGGATTGACAAGTTTCTGGAATTTAACAGTGGTGTTAGTGCCGTTGCTCTGAAGAATGTTACCTTGGCAGAAGAGCATGTGCATGACCACTTTCCCGGCTTTCCGATGATGCCGGAATGTCTGATGATCGAAGCGATGGCCCAGACAGCGGGGATTTTGGTAGGTGAAGCCCGCAACTTTGAGGAAAAGGTCATTCTTGCCAAAATCAAAAACGCGGTTTTCTATCATTATGTTCGTCCGGGGGATACCATCACGCTGCACGCCCAAATTGAATCGATCTCGCCGGAAGCAGCCAGTACGACCGGTCAAATCCGCCGGGGCGAGGAGGTCATCGCCCAGATCAGCCTGATGTTCAGCCATATTGATAACAACTTGGGCGGCAAGCAATTCCCGGAAGAAAATTTTGTCTTTACCGATATGTTCAATTCACTGCTAACCGGTTTTGTCGAATCGGAGCGTGTTAAATGAGCAAGCGTCGCGTCGTCGTTACAGGTCTGGGAGCCATCTCACCACTTGGTTTAACCAGTCAGGAATTATGGGCAGGCTTGTTTGAAGGCACGTCCGGCGCGGGCCTTATTCAATCTTTTGATCCTGCGGCATTCCCCTGTAAAATCGCGGGTGAAGTGCCGGACTATAAAATACGTGACTATGTTCCCAAAAGCCATCGCAAAGCCACCAAGCTGATGAGCCGGGATATTGAACTTTCGATTGTCGCCGCGGATGAGGCCATAAAAAACAGCGGTTTAGTTACTAAGGCCGCTGAGACAGACCTCGTTACCGTCGCGCCCGAACGCAGCGCCATCAGCTTCGGTGCGGGGTTGATTAGCTGCGACCTCGTCGAGTTAGCTCCTTCTGTCGCCCTGTCGATTACTGACAATCAATTTGATATCCACAAATGGGGCAAAGCGGGACTTGAATCGCTAACCCCCCTGTGGTTGTTGAAGTATCTGCCCAATATGCTGCCCTGTCATGTGGGAATTATCCATGATATTCAAGGCCCCAGCAACACGATTACCTGTGGTGAGGTTGCCGGATATATCGCCGTTGCCGAAGCGGCTGAAATGGTCGCTCGCGGTGATGCGGAAGTTGCCCTGGGCGGCGGCTGTGAAGCGAAAGTGAACCCCATCGTGATGATGCGCCAATGTCTGCTCGAACGTTCGACATTCGATTATAATGACCGACCGGAGCAGGCCGTCAGACCCTTTGATGTAAAAGCTTCAGGTTCCGTCTTTGGAGAAGCAGCGGGTGTGTTGGTTTTGGAAGAGTTGGAATTCGCAAAAAACAGAAACGCTCCTCTTTTGGCCGAATTAGTGGGGTCTGCCTCGAGCAATAGTTTACATTCTCAATTCGACCATTTAGAGCCGGACGGCAAAGGCATTCAGATTGCGATTCAAAAAGCACTTCAAGAAGCCGGTATCCGTCCCGAACAGATTGACTTGGTTATTCCCGCCGGAACCGGGATTGCCGTTGATGACAAAGCGGAAGCGGCAGCATTGAAAGCAGTGTTCGGCGAGAGGATAAACACTCTTCCGGTGTGGCCCATTAAAAGCATGGTAACGCATACCGGCGCCGCGGCAGGTGCAATTGACTTGATCGCAGCAGTCCAGGCCGTGAATAATCAAAAAGTTGGAGTTTCGAAGAACTTTGAATCTCCGGCTCAGGGATGCGAATTAAATATCGCAAACGAAAGTACGGAAAAAGAAATCAACTACGCCCTTTGCTGCGGTTACTCGTTCGGTGGACAGACAGCGGCGATTGTAGTCAAAAAATATGAGGGAACAGATTAGATGAAACAGCGAGTCGTCATCACCGGAATGGGAATCGTTTGCCCGCTTGGGCATGACGTAGAAACCATGTGGGATGGATTGATGACCGGCAAATCCGGAGCGGGTCCAACCACTATTTTTGATGCGTCCACGTTTCCGACAACATTTGACGCAGAAGTTAAAGATTATGATGTGTCTCAATTTATCAAAAATCCGCAACTGCATCAGCATGGTAATCGCGGCTCACGGTTTGTTTTAGGGGCCTGTGCAGAGGCTTGCCGACAGGCGGGCATTGATACCGAAACGGACACCCCTGCCGACAATATCGACCGTACACGGATGGGAATTTACCTGGGCGCCGGCGAAGGTTCTGTCGATAATGATGCCTTCTTTGACGCGATTGTCAAAGGATGGAACAACGAAACGCATCAGATGGATTGGGGCCGGTGGGGTCAGGTTGCCCTGTCCAAAATGACTGCCACGCGGGAAATGGAACAGGAGCCGAATATGCCCGCCGGGCATTTGGCGCTATTGACCGGATCACGGGGGATTACCCGAAGCTGTCTGACGGCGTGTGCGGCCAGTACACAGGCCGTGGGTGAAGCTGCTATGCTCGTTCGAGGCGGCAAAGCTGATGTCATAATCGCAGGCGGCGCCCATTCAATGATTCATCCTCTGGGGATTACGGGCTTTAACCGTCTGACCGCCCTTTCCACCCGCAATGACAGTCCAACCACCGCCTCGCGGCCTTTCTCGGCTAGCCGGGACGGTTTTGTGATTGGTGAGGGGGCCGCTATCGTCATTTTGGAAACACTTGAATCCGCTCAAAAACGTGGAGCAGCCGTTCTGGCAGAAATCATTGGATTTGGAAGCACCAACGATGCTTTCCGAGTTACCGATATGCATGAAGAAGCACGCGGGGCTGTACAGGCGATTCAGGCTGCTCTGAAAGACGCCGGCGTAACGATTCACGACATCGACTACATCAGCACGCACGGAACCAGTACCGCCGAAAATGACTCGATTGAGACATTAGCGATTAAAACTGTTTTTGGTAATCATGCCGGGAATGTCCCGTGCAGCAGTCCCAAAAGCCAGTTCGGTCATCTCATCGGGGCCACGGGCTGTGCGGAATTGATTACCTGCATTAAAGCGATTGAGACCCGTACCCTGCCGATGACGATGAACCTCAATGATCCCGACCCTGCTTTGGATCTGGACTATGTACCGAATGAACCCCGTAAGGCCAGGGTTGAGATTGTCATGAACGAATCCTTTGGCTTTGGCGGGCAAAATAATGTCTTGATTATTCGCCGATTTGCGGAATAATAACAGCATTGTTTGAAGCAAAAATCTCATTCAAAGAAGAAAACCCATGATTGACATAAAGCTGATTCGAGAAAACCCGCAAAGATTTAAAGACGGGGCAAGCGTCAAAAAGATTAACGTTGATATTGACCATTTGCTCGCGGTCGATGCGGAATTGCTGAACATCAAGAAGAAATTACAGGATATTGTTACCGAGAAAAACCGCATTGGCAAAGACATCCCCAAACTTGCCCCGGACCAGAAGAAAGACGCTCTTGCAACACTTTCCCAATTAAAAGAAGAAGAGGCGGGTTTTAACGAACAGATCAAAGATATCCAGCCGGAATTCGACACCTTGATGGGTCAGGTCGCCCAGCCGGCCGCACCAGACGTACCGGTGGGTGAGGATGATACGGAAAATGTCGAACTCTGGAAATGGGGAACGATTCGCTCGTTTGATTTTGAGCCGAAGGACCACGTTGAACTGGGCGTAAATCTTGATATTCTTGACATCGAACGCGGCGTCAAACTGGCCGGTACGCGAAATTATTTCCTGAAAGGTGACGGCGCCCTTTTGCACTGGGCGGTGCTGCGATTCTCGATGGATCACATGATTGCCAAAGGCTATACGCCGATGTCCGTGCCGTTATTGATGCGTGACGAAGTGATGATGGGAACGGGATACTTTCCGGGTTCTGAAGAACAGACGTATCAGATGGAACGGGACAGTTTGAATCTTGCCGGCACAGCTGAGGTTCCAGTGACTGCGTATCATTCCGGCGAGATACTCAGCGAAGAACAGTTGCCGATTAAGTCCGTTGCGCTGAGTACCTGTTTCCGCCGTGAAGCCGGTGCCGCGGGTAAAGATACGCGTGGGCTTTATCGTATTCATCAATTCGATAAAGTTGAACAGGTAATTGTCGGCGAAAATGACGAGCAAAAAAGCATTGCGTACCACAAGGAAATCCTGACAAACTCCGAAGAGGTTTTGCAGGTGCTGAATTTGCCCTATCGTGTGGTCAATGTCTGTACGGGCGACCTCGGACGGGGTCAGGTCCAGAAATTCGATATTGAAACATGGATGCCGTCGCGAAACATTTATGGTGAGACGCATTCGGCCAGCCGGTTCTATGAATTCCAGGCCCGCCGGATAAATCTACGCTATAAGAACGAAAAAGGCAAAAATGTTTTCTGCCATACGTTAAACAATACCGTGATTGCATCGCCGCGCATTTTAATTCCTATTCTCGAACTGTACCAAAATGCGGACGGCTCGGTTACGATTCCGCAGGTACTGCGTCCCTACATGCAGGGTAAGGAGAAAATCGAGGTGCGGTAATTCTATCGTAAGGGCCAAAGGTGAAACGAAGGAGTTTTGACCAGTCAGATCATATCCGTCTGAATCTGCAATGGCTTGAACGCCATGAGTATTCACAGACATCAATTGCTCATCGTGTTGTTGCAGAGATTCCTACACTTCCATTGTCGATAGCAATGATTGCGTCGATTGCAATCGCCTCCCATCTATCCCTCGCTTCTGTTTGTGTTGGACTGCTTATCTGTTTGCTGCTTGCTTTTGTGCTGATGCTTTTGGCGTTTTTCAAAATCTCGAATCAGACAAAACTGTTCCTGACATTCATCTCGGCAGTCTTCTTATTTGTCTGTCTTGGAGCGACACGATTGGCCACTATCCAATATTGTCCGCCCCGGCATATCAGCCGCCTTTTAAAAGAAGAACGGCAACTGGCAACTTTGCGGGGAAGAATCGCCTCTTCCATTCAGAGCAGTGATTTAAAACAGCGATTTTCCAGCATTCCCTGGCTGAACTCGCAAAGTTCTTTTTATCTGTCCGCAACAGCGATTAAGACAAGAACAGGCTGGCAGAATGCCAGTGGTCGGATTCGGGTTCAGGTTAATGAGCGGCTTGAGGATATTGGGCCGGGGAACGAGATTCAAATTTATTGCTGGTTGAGCCGATTCTTGCCGCCTCCCAATCCCGGCCAGTTTGACCTGCAAAAACACATGCACAATCGAGGCGTCTTCGTTGCGGCCTCTGTGCCGATTCGGGAAGGGATCGAAGTTATTGACCGTAATAACCATTCAATTCTTTTCCAGCTTCGTTCATGGTTGTACCGTTTTTCGGCTGATGCGTTACTGGATGAAACCGCAACTGATCCGGATGTGCAGTCACTGGTTTCGGCGCTGCTGCTGGGACGGCGAGGCAGCTTGGATCCGGTTATCGTTTCGGCTTTTCAAAAAACCAACCTGGCCCATTTCATCAGTTTGTCGGGAATGCATGTCGGAATTCTGGCGGGGTCTTTGTGGATTTTGTTGCGTACGGCACAAATTCCCAAACGGCCCCGAGCCGTATTGTGCATACTCTTAATTCTCTCTTACGCATTCGTCGTTCCGCCGCGAGCGCCTACCATGCGGGCCGTCTTCCTGAGTTGTTTTTTCTTTGCTTCAGCAATTCTATACCGCCGTGTCAACCCATTCAATACACTGGCGTTGTCTGCTATGGTTTTGTTGTTTTTCCGCCCTTACGAACTGTTTACCGCAGGCTGGCAGTTATCGTTTTTATCCGTGTTTGGTATCCTGCTCTTTTACAAAACAGTTCAATACTATCTTCTGGACCGCCTGTTTTACCCCTTTGTCCTGCTTTTGAAAAAGCGGTTTATTCTGTTTCAGCATTTCCTTTACGGTGTCATTGAATTACTTGCAGTGGGGATATCCGCGTGGATTGTCATTGCCCCTGTTCTGTTATACTATTTCGGGCAAGTCAATCCACTATCGCCTCTTTGGACCGTACTCGTATTCCCGGCAGTCCTGCTTATTTTATATGCCGGTTTTTTGAAAATCATTCTATCAGCATTGCTGCCGACACTGGCTTCTATGCTGGGGGCATCCCTGAATCTGCTGGCCCACATTCTGGAAAAGATGGTCATGGTATTGGCAAAGGTTGATTTCCTGCAAATCGTGTCACACAGACCCGGGGCCGCTTACATAATTATTATTTACCTGCTGCTAGCGGCGGCTTTTTTAATCCCTTTCCGTTATCGACGCACCCGAAAAATCTTTTTACTGCTGCTTGTGACGTGCTTTCTGTTCCCGTGGTTGTCACGGATAAGCAGCCTGAAAAATAATAACACACTTGAAATGACTTGTCTTTGTGTCGGGCACGGACAGGCTATCGTCCTCTCGACTCCGGATGGCGAAAACATCCTGTTCGACGCAGGCTCTATCACACATCAGGATATAGCGAGGAAAACAGTTCTCCCGTTCTTACAGCATCGCCGGATTTTTACGTTAGATACCATCGCCATCAGTCACGGAGATTTGGACCATCTTAATGCGATACCGGATATCGCTGCGATGGTGAAAACCCATCATATTTATGGCAATTGTGCCCTGCTCGAAAACACGCAACAGCCTTCACTTGAAAAAAATTTCAGAGAACAACTTGAAGAACTTGGCCATGAACTTAATCCCATTCAAAATCAATCGTATGATGACGTATACATCCGAAGCCTTTGGCCGCTTAAGGAATTCTCCAATAATCTGTCTGAAAATAATCGTTCACAAGTCTTTCTGATTGAATATGCGAACCGGAAAATCCTTCTCTGCGGAGATATTGAGGATGATGCACAAACTAAATTTCTTGCACATTATCCTTCTTTAAAAATCGATGTGATGGTTCTGCCGCATCACGGTTCAACCACCAATCTGGACACTCGTTTTGTTGAACAGTTGTCCCCCGCCATTGTGATTGCCAGTTGTTCCCGCAAAAATCTGTCGAATGCTTACAAACCGCATGAGGGATCGGATGCTCAATGCTTTTACACACCTATTGACGGTGCGGTCACCGTCAAAATAAAAGCCGACGGCACACTCCGCGCCACCGGCTTTCTAAATTCGAACAAATAAGCTTGAACTACCGGGTATGCACAACAATCTCGACACGGCGATTCTTGGCTTTGCCTGCCGATGTTGAATTACTGGCAACCGGTCGGCTCTCACCACAGGCAACAGCACGAATCCCCTCGGAGCGAACACCGCGGTCAACCAAATAACGCAAAACAGTTAATGCGCGTTCCGCCGATAAATCCCAGTTATCTTTGTACAGATCCTTGGTCTTGCGAATCGGATCCGTATCCGTATGCCCGACAACATCAACCATCTTGCCGGAGTAACGCTCGCGAAGAACACTGTAAATATGATCCAGTTCGGAACTGGTCGCTTTCAGCAGCGTGGCTTTTCCGGAACCAAAGAGAATTGCATTGGGTAACGTCACGGTAATCGTACCGGCGGCTTCATCCACCGCAACCTGCCCGACCTTGAACCCGGTGTCCTGCGCTGATGTCTTTTGTGATTTCAGCGCGTTTAGTTCGCTTTGGCAACTGGCAAGCTGCTGATTCAGCTGACCCTGATCAGCGGCATTGCTGTCCAGCGATGTAACGCAGTTTTCATACAAGCCCTTTAAATTCTGATGTTCGACTTCCAACGAATTGTACTTTTTCTTCCAATTAGTACAACCGGTCAGAACCATCGCTGCGATAACCATTGCACAAACCATCGTGATGCTTTTTACATTGTGTTTCATAATGGACCTCCCTTTCGTTTCCTCGATAAAGCTAAAAACCATAATAGTTCGTAAGGACATTTTGTATCCAATCATGGAAGATAATAACGGCAAACACGCCCAAAAACAAGAACGGACCGTAAGGAATTTGCCGCATTTTTTTAAAAATTGCCTGATAGAGTGCCCAGAGGATGCCAAAAAAAGGCGCCAGAAAAAATGCCAACACCACCCATTTGGCCCCGATGACCGCCCCGGCGGCACCCATCAGGTGGACATCGCCCAGTCCCATAGCCTCCTTATTGAAGGCTAATGTGCCGAAAATCCGGGTTGCCCAGACCACCGCACAACCCGCCATATAGCCAGCCAGACTGCCCAACAGGCCTGAAATAACGGGAAATTCGATGAAAGACACCCACTTTTCCGAGACAGATGGCAATTGTGTGATTTTCAGGGCTACACCTGCCCCAATGATAACAGGTACTAAAAAAACGATTTCTTTGAGGACTTCATGGCGGTCATTATATTCCGGTTCATTGTTCCCGGCGTGCTTGACCGAGTCAATATCGTCACTTTCTTCCTGTTCGTCCATTTCATAGCTGGGTTTAATAAGTCCTGTAAAAAGACCGATAAGGGATATAATTAAGCCTATGGTGCCGCCCAGGGCGACCGCCGCGGTCTTCGGAGACTCTGCGACATCCGGAAAAAGGTCTATCGCTTCGGTTCCCGGCACAAATCGGGCCGCTGCAGAGCCTACAAGGCCTACCAGCGTCACAAACCAGCATAATTCAAGGGGGATGATAAACAGCTCCAGATCGATGGCAGAGGCCGCCAAAAAGACTGCTGAGAGCGTCATCGTCACCCCATAGAACAGCCAGCCGCCGCCAAAGAACTGCTGCATGGGGCTTTGGCCGGACATCCCCACGTCCCGAAGTCCAAACCAGAAAAAGCACAGGTAAATACCGCCGAATAAAGCCGCCGTCAGTAATTCCACAAGGAAATAGCGGTATGAAATAGGCTCTTTGCAATCCGGACATTTACCCCGGAGAATAAGCCAGGAAAACAGCGGAATATTATTATAAAACCGAATCGGCGTATTACAAGCCGGACATGCCGAGGGCGGGCTGACCAGGGACTTTTCCCGCGGCAGACGATAGATGACCACGTTCAGGAAACTGCCTACGCAGGCTCCGAACGCAAAAATAAACACCAGCCAAATCCATTCGACTGCCATGGTTTACCTTTCTTCAATCAGGGTTCAAAAACTCTGGATTCCCGCCTTCGCGGGAATGACAAGAAGTCTATTATTCCCCTATACCTATTTCTTTTTCGATTTCGATTTGGTCTTTTTGCTCTTGGCCGATGTCTGACGCTCAACAATACCGGCAACCGTCATCGGCAAGCCAAACAGCTTAATAAAGCCGGTTGCGTCGGTGGAGTCATATTCTTTACCCATCGTGAAACTGGCCAAATGCGGATTGTACAGGCTCTTGGGGCTTTTGACGCCTGCCAGCGTCGCCTGTCCCTTGTAGAGCTTGAGCCGGACGGTACCTGACATGTTTTCCTGTGTTACGTTAACAAACGCATCCAGCGCCTCCCGCAACTTACAGAACCATTGGCCGTAATAAACCATTTCGGCATATTTGAGAGAAATCTGCTGTTTATAATGAGCCGTTTCCCGATCCAGCACCAGCATCTCCAGTGCCCGGTGCGCTGTACTCAAAATTGTCCCGCCGGGCGTTTCATACACGCCTCGGGACTTCATGCCGACCAACCGATTCTCCACCAGGTCAGCCTGACCAACGCCGTGCAGCCCGCCGATTTCGTTGAGCTGTTCGATTAATTTCACGCCACCGACAGCCCGGCCGTTCAATTTGACGGGAATGCCCTTTTCGAAGCCGATTTCGACATAATCCGCTTTGTTCGGCGTTTTGGAAACAGGCCGACTGATAACAAACAAGTTCTCTTTCGGTTCGTTCCACGGGTCTTCTAAGTCGGCGCCTTCATGGCTGATGTGCCACAGGTTCCGGTCTTGTGAATAAATTTTCTTTTTCGTCTGGACAATCGGCACCTTGTGCTTTTTGGCATAGTCAACCGCCGCTTCCCGGCTGGTCAATGTAAAGTTCGGGTCTTTCCATGGGGCAATAATCTTTAGCTTCGGATCCAGTGCCAAAAACGTCAGTTCGAATCGAACCTGGTCATTGCCCTTGCCGGTAGCACCGTGCGAAACGGCTGTCGCACCGGTCTGGTGAGCAATATCTACCTGATGCTTGGCAATCAGCGGCCGGGCAATACTCGTACCCAAGAGATAACCGTTTTCGTAAATAGCTCCGCTTTTGAGCATCGGCCAGATGTAATCTTCGACAAATTCCTTCCGCAGGTCTTTGACCACACATTTAACCGCGCCGGTCGCAAGAGCTTTTTCCTTGATGCCCACCAATTCACTGCCCTGTCCGAGTTCGGCCGCAAAAGCCACCACCTCATAGCCATAGGTCTCTTTGAGCCACGGCAGAATCACACTCGTATCCAGACCGCCGCTGTAAGCGAGCACAACTTTTTCCTGTTTATTCTTTGCCATCTCTTTCGATTTCCTTAAATTTCAATTTACAGACATCACTGAAAGCCGAATTATAACAGGCCCCTGGCAGGATGACAACATTGTTTTTCGACCAAATTGAATGGTTGGGGAATCGGATTCAAAAAGACGGACCTGATAAACATGGCCTTCACAGGACCGTCGTTAAAATGCACATATCCGGCAGTTTCCAGCATAGGGAATCTAATACAGATGGTACGATTTCTTTTTAGGAATCATCTCCCTTGATACATTTATGATGCGGTGCCGAAAAAAAGAAGCTGCATTGAGATAGGAGTCGGTCAGGAATTCAACTGTAATTTTTCACAGACAATCTGCCGCATTTGGTCTTCGTTTGGCTCATCACCGATGAAGATTTTGTACTGGGCCATTGCCTGGCGGATGTACATTTCAGCGCCATTGACAATCGTTGCTCCAGCGGCTTTGGCGTTTTTGAGCAGTTTGGTTTCCAGCGGATTATACACCGTATCAAATACCGTCATATCCGCATTCAGTACGCCCTCCGGCACGGGACAGGTCTCGACATTCGGATGCATCCCCAGGCTTGTGCAGTTAATTGTAATCTGCGCATCGGTCTGCGGTAGTTCATCGATTCCCGCCGCCCGACAGCGAAATTCCTTTGCCAGGGACCTTGCCTTCTGGACCGTACGGTTATAGATCGTCACCCTAGCCCCCACATCGACCAATCCCGCCACCACCGCGCGGGCCGCTCCGCCGGCGCCGATGACGGCCACCTTCATCGCATGGAGGTCGTGTCTGTCGCCGGCCATGACCGAAGCCAGTGCATCCATCGCCCCGGCATAGTCGGTGTTATAGGCACTCAAAATTCCATTGAAGCCGACTTTGAGCGTGTTCACCGCCCCGATTGCTTCGGCGAGATTGTCCACATATTCGCCATGCTGATTGGCGTAATCCAGGGCGTGGGTCTTGTGCGGAATGGTAACGCTGAACCCGCCGAATCCCATGTGCGAACGGCCGGACACATTTTTCAGGAATGCGTTAAATTCCAGTTTTTCCCCTTCGACAAGAAACGGCACATAAACCGCATTGACGTCATTGGAATCAAAACAGGCGTTATACAGTGTCGGGCCGAGCGAGTGGCCCACCGGATTGCCGATCAGCCCGAAGATTTCCGTCTGGGCGTTCAGATTATCCCAGCGGTAAATTGTTTTCATCTGCCGAACCGAAATCTGCCCCGGAGCCGAGGCACTTTCGTCATCGAGCGACGCAAACGTTAAAAACGCACCGAACTTTTTGGCCAGTATGCGCGAGACCTGCCCGGCCAGCCCCATCGCAAACGCAATCACCGGACAGTCCGCTTCAGACAATAAATCAAACGCGGCAAAACAGTCATTGATATGCCGGGCTTTATAAACGATTTTTGGAATTGCTTCCGGGTAGACTGCGAGAATTGATTCGTAAATCAACTTTATGTCTTCGAAGGGACCTGTGAAGTTATGTCGGGAAATGATTAATTGTGTGCTCGGATATTGCTCCAGCATGGCACGCAGCACGGATTGGACATCCGGGTGCTTGAAATTTTCATACTCAATATCGACAAATTCCGCCCCTGCGACAATCGCTTCGCGTAAAATACTTAACCGAAGGGATTGGCCCAATTCGGCAACACCGCCTTCGGCCTTGTCCCGGCACGTGACAATAACGGGAAGTTCTTTTTTCTTCGCCATCGCCACAAGCTTCGCTGTGACTTCAGGAGATGGAGATGTCAGCGAGTCCGTGCGAATTTCAATCGCCTCAGCTCCCTGCTCTTTGGCGGCTTGCACCTTCGGTTCAAAACTGATTTCGTCTTTGGCTAAGATAGAAACCGTTAAATACGTCATAAATCCAACGTATAGCCGCATCTCCGGAAAAATGCAAGCCAAAAGTGTCTACATTTTACGGTTTTAACATCTTACTGATTCGCCTTGTTTTCTTCGGGGGAATATTTGACGGAACATCCATACGATTTGGTGTGAGGCACCGTTATTTCCTGATTCGCAAGCAGTTGCGTCAACGCTTGATCGACATAATTGATATACGTTTCAGGTTTGCGACCCATGGGTGCATTATCTATGGCTCCTTGATAGACAATCGCGGCGTTTTTGTCAATGATAAACAGGTGCGGTGTTGTCTTGGCATTATATTTTCGACCGACCGTGCCGTCTGTATCGACCAACAGCGTTTGTTTTTCAATCCCCTGTTTGTCCGCCCATGTCTTTATCGATTCGGGGGTTGCATAATGGGTGCTGTTGATTGTCAGCCAAATTACCCCTTGATCCGCATACTTTTTGGCGAGATCCGTCATCGTATGTACTCGGTCATTGTAATGCGCTTTGACAAACGGACAGTCATAGTTCGTCCATTCCAGTACAACCACTTTGCCTTTAAGCCCACTTAGCTGCACTTGGTTGCCATTCACATCTTTCAATACAAAATCGGGGGCATTGCCCGTGGTTTTATCTTTTTCTTCGTTTTGACCAGCGTTCACTGCTGTATAGCCCGCCATTAGAAAGACAGATAACACTCCGATCAATACTTTTAGCTTAACGTCCATGATTTTATCCTTTCAAAATATTCTTCTTATTCCCCATTCTATCAGTATGGTTCTACGGATAGACGAGTACCCGGTTCATGGGAATCTAAGAATTTCGAATTTAATCTTGGACAAGAGGATTGATTCTTTTTTCAATAAGAGGAGTCAATTTATTCGATATAGTCTATAGAGAGGAACAATAAACCGCAGTAACAGAAAAGATAAGGCATTGTAAAATATGAAGTTAGCTGATTTTTCCAGGATTTTCGTACTCTCCCTGTCATTACTTTTGTCGTTGGCAGGCTGTCAAGGCGGACAACACAAAGACCCATATGCTCCGGTTATTCAGACGCCGCAACGGATTTTCGGCAAAATACTCGGCTATTCCGTTCAGCAGCGTCCCATCGAATTACTGACGGCGGGAACGGGGGCGGAAGTGGTTTTGGTGATTGCAACTATCCACGGTAATGAAGAGGCCGGGACGCCGCTTGTTTACGAACTGCTTAAAGTGCTTCAGCAGCGTCCGCAACTTCTGTCGTCTCGGAGCGTGCTAATCGTACCGGTGACTAATCCGGACGGGATGGCCTTGCGAACCCGCACCAATGCCGCCGGGATCGACTTGAATCGCAACTTCTCCGCACCCAACCGTATCAATAATGACAATTATGGACTGTCCGGATTATCAGAGCCGGAATCGCAAATCCTGCATACGTTGATCGTGAATCGAAAGCCCATTCGAATTCTCAGCATTCATCAGCCGCTTATTTGCATTGACTATGACGGTCCCGGCGAGGGGATTGCCCGGCGGATGCAGATGTATTGCAGTCTGCCAGTAAAAAAACTGGGCGCACAGCCTGGTTCGCTCGGCTCGTTTGCCGGGGTGGAACAGAACATCCCGATTATCACGCTGGAACTGAAACGATCTGATTCACAATTGTCCGCTCGCGAATTATGGGCCGAATACGGCCCCGCGGTGCTGGCATTTATCACATATCCAAACTGGCCTTATTGACGAATAAAAGTAGTATCAAAAATGCGAACTTGGTCCGGATAGCTGTTTAGATGGATTCTTCGCCTTCAGCTTAAAATGACAACGGACGGTGGTTGGCAGATGATATTCGCATGGCTTACGCCATGGCGTTTTTATTGGCCCTTTTTTAAACCGGTCACTGACGTTTCCGGCTCTGGTTATTGTGGTGTATACAATATTACATGGCGTCGACAATGGTATTGAATGTTTTGCTGGGGCGCATTTGTTTGGTTGTCAGTTGGGGATCGGGCAGGTAGTAGCCACCGATGTCGATGGGGTGGCCCTGTGCGGCGAGCATTTCCTGAACGATTTTGGGTTCGTTTTCTTCCAATGCCTTTGCGATGTAGGCGAACACCTCTTGCAGGGATTTGTCTTCTGTCTGGGCGGCGAGTGCCTGTGCCCAGTACATAGACAGATAGAAGGTGCTGCCGCGGTTGTCGATCTCATTAACCTTACGGGATGGGGAGCGGCCGTTTTCGAGATACACAGCGATGGCGGTGTTAAGCGTTTCGACCAGAATTGCGGTTTTGGCATTGCCCGTTTTTTCAGCAATCAATTCCAATGATGGCACGAGCGCACAGTACTCACCGAGCGAATCCCAACGCAGGTGCCCTTCCTTGAGGAACTGCTGGACATGTTTTGGAGCCGAGCCGCCGGCACCAGTTTCAAACAGCCCGCCGCCATTCATCAGCGGCACAATCGACAGCATCCGGGCACTGGTGCCCAGCTCAAGAATCGGGAACAGGTCGGTCAAGTAGTCACGCAAAACGTTGCCGGTCACGGAAATCGTGTCCTGTCCTTTGCGAATTCTTTCCAGCGAGAACTTCATCGCCTCATCCGGCGGCATAATATGAATTTCAAGTCCCGTGGTATCGTGCTGTAACAGATACGTTTTGACTTTCCTGATAATCTGCGCATCGTGCGCCCTGTTTTCATCCAGCCAGAAAATCGCGGGCACGGCGGTCGCTTTGGCACGGGCAACCGCCAGCTCTACCCAGTTTTGAACGGGAGCGTCTTTGGCCTGACACATTCGGAAGATATCGCCTTTTGCCACGGGCTGTGCCATGATGACCGCCCCGTTGGTATCGACCAGCCGAACGCTGCCATCAGCGGGTGCTTCGAATGTCTTGTCGTGTGAGCCGTATTCTTCGGCTTTCTGGGCCATCAGGCCGACGTTTGACACACTGCCCATTGTGGCGGGGTCAAACTGGCCGTGCTGTTGACAGTCTTCAATCATCTGCTGATACATGGTGGCGTAACACCGGTCGGGAATGAGGGCGACGGTGTCCTGAAGCTGGTCATCGCTGTTCCACATTTTGCCGCCGTCGCGGACGACGTTGGGCATGGAGGCATCGACGATAATATTATTCGGAACGTGCAGGTTTGTAATGCCGTGCCGGGAATCGACCATGGCCAGTGCCGGGCGGGTTTTGTAAACGGCCGCGATGTCGGCTTCGATTTCGGCTTTTTTGTCCGGGTCGAGTTTGTTGAGCTTATCCATGACATCGGCAAGACCATGATTGACATTGGCGCCGATTTCTTTGAGCGTGTCGGCATGTTTTTCGAGGGCGTCTTTGTAGAACACCGACACGCAATGGCCGAAGATGACGGGGTCGGAGATTTTCATCATTGTGGCTTTCAGGTGCAGCGACAGTAGGATGTCGTCCTTCTTTGCGGCTTCAATCTGTTCGGCATAAAACTTGCGCAAAGCGGCGACATTCATGACCGCGGTGTCGGCGACTTCGCCTTCCAGCAGCGCAAGGCCATCTTTGAGAACGGTTGCCTTGCCGGCGGCGTCGACAAATTCGATGTTGACCTTGCAGGCCTTGTCCATGGTTACCGACTGTTCGGTGCCGTAGAAATCTTTTTCGGTCATGTTGGCCACGCGTGCTTTGGAGCCGGAGGCGGGCCAGGGCTTCATCATTTTATGCGGGTGCTTCTGGGCAAATTCCTTAACGGAAGCAGCGGCCCTGCGGTCGGAGTTGCCTTCGCGCAACACAGGATTTACCGCTGAGCCGAGGACTTTAGCGAAGCGGGCCTGCAACTGTTTTTCGGCGTCGTTTTTCGGCTCTTCGGGATAGTTTGGAATATCGTAGCCCTTTTTCTGCAGCTCGGCGATGGCGGCCTGCAGTTGGGGAATCGACGCGCTGATGTTGGGCAGCTTGATGATATTGGCAGACTCGGTCTTGGCCAGTTGGCCCAGTTCGCCGAGGTCGTCGGCAATCTTCTGCTCGTCGGTCAGGTTTTCGGGAAAGTTGGCAATAATTCGCCCGGCCAGGGAGATGTCTTTGGCTTCAATCCCAATATCACACGCTTTTGCATACGCCTTAACCACGGGCAGTAAAGTATAGGTCGCCAACGCCGGAGCTTCGTCTGTTTTCGTCCAAACAATGTTAAATTTCCCCATTTTTTCTCTATTTTCCTGAAAACTGAATCGATTTAATCTTTCGAACACGCTTTACGATGAAAGTGTTGAGTGGCAGCCACTGAGCATAGCGAAGTGGATGGCTATTGGCGTCCATCCACCTCATTTCATTCGGTGGCTGCCACCCAATCAAAGCCCGCATCCTACTATTTGACGCCAAAATGTCAATTAAAAATCAGGAAGCAATTTCCGCGTGGACACGGCCCACCGTACATTTTTGTGAATTCGGGATATCCACGGCCTGACTTTGTCAGACCGTGCCACCCCACCGACAGGAAACCAACTGGATATCCACACCCCCACGGCCAAGCAAAGCTTGACCGTGCCACCCCGTGCACAAAACAGGGCATAAAGAATCTTTATTGTCGCAAGACGGGAGTATTCTTTTGACATCCGGGGGGTTGGGGGGTATGCTATTGCGTTTTGTATGGCCATTACAGGCTCTGGTCTGCATAGAAGTGAAATATGGCAGCCGATTACGGGAATATTTGCTTGAATCAGGAAACTTATCGACGGATTGTTTCGGGAGAAGACCGGCGTTTCGCAGCGGGGATGTTACGGGTCCTGCTTCGGGCGGCGGGTCTGTTGTACGGGGTGGTGGTGGCTGTTCGCAACAAGCTGTATGACCTCGGCGTTTTGAAGTCGTATTCCGTCGATGCGGGTGTGATTTGTGTCGGGAACCTGACGGCCGGCGGAACGGGCAAAACCCCCCTTGTTATCTGGCTGTGCCGTTATTTGGAACAAAAGGGGCTGAAGTGCGCGGTTTTAACACGCGGATATAAGACCAGTGCCGGACAGATGACGGACGAACCGGCACTTTTGGCGAAGGCTTGCGGCGATGTGCCGGTGATCGTCAATTCAGACCGTGTTATGGGTGCTCGAAAAGCCATTGAAAAGCATCACGCACAAATACTGATACTGGATGACGGTTTCCAGCATCGACGGCTCCGGCGGGATATGGATATTGTTGCGATTGATGCAACCTGTCCGTTCGGCTACGGGCGAATACTCCCGGCGGGATTATTGCGGGAATCGATACACTCATTGAAACGCGCCGGGGCGGTCGTTATCACCCGCACCAATCAGGTTGAACCGGAATGTATACAGGCCATTGAAACGCAAATCCGGAAAATTGCATCCGACTTGCCTATCGCTAAAACCGTCCATCAGTTGAACTATGCCCTGACCGTAAAAAACGAAAAAATCGCGCTGGATGAATTGGTCGGCAAACCGGTGTTCGCCTTCTGCGGTATCGGGAATCCTGAGGCGTTCTTTTTAAGCCTCAAACAGAGCGGTCTAAACCTCGTCGGCACACGGATATTTGACGACCACCATGCCTACACGGAGGAAGACATGAAGGCACTTTTTGAACGGGCCGGCCGATGCGGTGCCGGGATTGTTTTGTGCACACAAAAGGATTGGGTTAAAAGTGCCCTGCTGGCACCGAAAACAAAAGATTTTGTTTTTGCGCATCTGGCAATGGAACTGGACTTTGTCGAGGGATTTGATAAAATAAGCAGTCGGTTGGATGAACTTATTGAAAAAAATAAAATGTAATTCGCTGGATTCGGCGCCATTCGCGGGAATGACAAGCTATACATTCTGAAAGATGTGAAATGAGTTATACGAAACTATTAAAAGCCGTTACCAATTTCGGCTCGCCAAAGGTACTTTTGGTCGGGGACTTCATGCTGGACAGCTATGTTTACGGGGATGCGCTGCGAATCAGTCCGGAGGCACCGGTTCAGGTGCTAAAAGTCGTCAAGCGGGAATACGCCGGGGGCGGGGCCTCTTCGGTCGCGGCAGATATCACAACACTGGGAGCTAAATGTATTTGTGCCGGGGTCATTGGCAAAGACACCAACGGTCAGCGTCTTCGAAAAATTCTGCTGGACACCGGCGCGGATATCAGCGGCCTGCTGGAGGTTGAAAATCATCCGACCATTACCAAAGAGCGAATTATCGGTTTGGCGCAACATCGGCACCGGCAACAGCTTCTGCGCGTTGATGAAGAGTGTACCGACCCGCTTTCGGAGCAGGACACTCGGCGACTGCTTGATGTTTATCAGAACCAACTCAAAGCGTGCGATATTGTTTGCCTGCAGGATTATAATAAAGGGATTCTGATGCCGGCCTTCTGTCAGGAATTGATATCACTGGCGCAACAGGCGGGCAAAAAAGTATTGGTAGACCCACCGCTGGATCATGATTACGCCAAGTTTACGGGAGCGACACTTGTTACGCCGAACCGTAAGGAAACCTCGCGTGCCGTCGGCTTTGAAATTCAGACTGTCGCGGATGCGAACAAGGCCTCGCAAATCCTGCGTGACAAACTGCAACTGGAAACAGTTGTCATTACGCTTGACAAGGAAGGCGCCTTTTTGCGAACCGCCGCAATTGCAGAGCACATCCCCACCCTTCCTCGCAATGTGTATGACGTTACGGGCGCGGGGGATATGATGTTGGCGATGTTAGCCGTTGCCATAGCCGCGGGATGTGATGAAATGACCAGCCTTCAGCTTGCCAATATCGCCAGCGGGATTGAGGTGGAAAAATTCGGCGTGGCTACCGTCAGCGTTGATGAAATCGTAAATGAAATCATTTCGACCCACAAAGGTAAAACCGGCAAAGTTCTGTCAAACGATGAACTTATTCGTCATTTAGAATACCATCATCAACAGAAAGAAACGATTGTCTTTACAAACGGGTGTTTTGATGTGCTGCATCGGGGACATATCGACTATTTGAAATTCTGCAAAGAACAGGGAGACATTGTCGTCGTCGGCCTCAATAGCGACAGTTCCGTTCGGCAACTCAAGGGACCGGAGCGACCGATTAACAATCAGCACGACCGAGGCGCTGTATTAGCAGCGTTGGAAAGTGTTGACTATATTTGTGTGTTCGAAGAACCTGACCCGTTGCGTCTTATTGAGCAGGTTTGTCCGGATGTTCTGGTAAAAGGCACTGACTGGAAAGATAAAGGCGTCATCGGACGGGAATTTGTGGAGTCGCGCGGCGGACGGGTGGAATTGGCACCACTGGTGGACGGTAAAAGCTCAACATCCACGATTGAAAAAATGAAGAACGTAAACGGCAATTCAGAAGGAAAGTGAATGAGTCAGAAAGCAATATTTCTTGACCGTGACGATACAGTCATCAATGACCCGGGGTATATTAATGAACCGGAGCAGGTTACCCTGCTGCCGGGGGTTGCTGAGGCTTTGATACAGTTTAAACGGATGGGTTATCTGATTATCATTATCACCAATCAGTCAGCCATTGCGCGAGGTTATATCACCGAAAAAAAACTGGAGCAAATTCATCAAAAGCTGAAAAACCTGCTTTCCGCCGCCGGGGCTACAATTGACAGGCTTTATTATTGCCCGTACCATCCGGAGGGCACCGTGGAAGGATTTAACAAGGAAAGTCACCTACGCAAACCGAGTCCGGGAATGCTTCAGAAGGCTGCAGAGGAGATGGATATTGATTTGAGCCTGTCCTGGATGATCGGAGACCGCTATCGTGACATCGAAGCAGGCAAGGCTGCGGGGTGTCATACAATCATGGTCGATGTTCCGGGTAAAACGCGTGAATTGAACACGGCGGCCCCTGATCCGGACCGTAAAGCGGTCAATCTTCGTGAGGCGGTAAATATCATTCGTATGTATGAGTTTCATCAAAAGGCGCAGGCTGCGAAAAAAACGGCCCTGGACAGTTTGCAGGCAGATACTTCCCGGACTCCTGAAGCTTCAGTGAAACATGAAATCTCCCCGCCGCCGGTAGAGAATGAGGGGGCAAAAACAATACCTGACACAAATAACTCCGTACAAACGGAATTACACCATTCATCGCCTTCGGCTGCTCCGCAAGACGATTTGACATTTTCACCGGTAAAATTGCATACCGCTAAGCCGGTTTCCAAACATGACGAACCGGACCCTGACGAGCATGCGGAAAAAACACATCATTTATTGCAGGAAATCTTACAGCGGCTCAAATCCTCCGGCCGAAATGAGCTTTATGACGACTTTTCAATTCATAAGTTATTGGCTGGAATGGCGCAGGTGCTGGCAATCGGATGCATCATATTCAGTCTGTGCCTGTGGCTCAGCCCGAAAGCAAGCAGTGACACCGTTCAAATCATGGTCGGCTATGCAGTTGTACTGCAGCTTCTTGTTATTTCATTGCTAATGATGCACCGGCAGGATTAGTCGGCTTCAGGAGATTTGTTTGCCGTGAAACCTAAACGATTGTTAATCTGGCTTCCGTCTCCATTGGGCGATGCAATTATGGCCACACCGGCTTTGCGGGCATTTCGTTCGATTTATAAAGAGACCCGGATTACATTTTTGGCGCCGGAATTTACGCAACAGATTCTCTGTCCCAGTCCTTTTTGTGATGACTGGATTGTCTTGCCCAAGAGCTTTTGGGCCATTGTCAAAATGCTGAAATCGCAATCATTTGACGAGTCCATTTTATTGAAAAACTCGTTTGGTTCAGCACTAACCGTCCGGCTGGCGGGGATTGGACGGCGCATCGGGTATGCACGCGACGGACGGTCATTTTTACTGACGGATAAAATCGAACCGCTGCGGACGGAAAAAGGTGATTACAAACCCGCACCCATGACTGATTATTATTTAAAAATCGCCGACTATCTGGGCGGTGCTATTGATCATCGAAAACCGGAATTAACCGTCACAGATGAATGTGTTAAAACCGTACAGGAAAAATTGCCGCCTGTTAAAAATGTCAAAGGACCGCTGGTTATTTTAGTTCCCGGCGGGGCCTTTGGGCCAAGCAAACTATGGCCGATTGAGCGATGGGCAACGCTGGCAGACAAGCTGTATGAAACATATCAGGCAATGATCCTGCTTTCGGTCGCTCCAATTAACGAAGAAATTGAAATCGCCGAACATATTTGCAAACAGGCAACGTCCAATCCGATTCATTTGGGGGATACCCCCCTGTTCGGCGGGGAATTGAAGGCGTTGTTCAGTCTGGCGGATTTGGTGATTACTAATGACACCGGGCCGCGGCATATCGCCATCGCGCTCGATAAAAACGTCGTCAGCTTATTTGGCCCGAATAATCCGCAATGGACTCAGGTCGAACATGAAAAGGAAATCCAAATTATCGGAAAAGCTCCGTGTGTGCCCTGCAATAAACCCCAATGCCGGCAAAATGAACACTTGTGCATGGAATCCATTACAGTCGAAGAAGTCTTAGAATCCGCCGGGCTTTTTTTGGGGGCGCAATAAGATGACTGCCATATTGACACACGTTTCGCCGGGATTTTATGTTGATAAGGACTATCAGGATGTTTTATCACAACTCGGTCTGGATTCTCCGGCAGGTGTGTTTGATTTTCAACAGGGGGAAAATCTGGTCAAATCCAATTTGGCTTCATGGCGGCATCGGATTCGTTTTCAACTTCCTGACGGTCAATATGCCTATCTGAAACGATATGACCATCCGCCCAAAACCGTTCAATTGAAAGCATGGCTGCAACATGGACGCCATACCTTTCTGAGCGACTTCGATAAAGGCCCGGCAGCCATTCTGCAACGGGCCGATGTTTCAATTCCGCAAACCATCGCCTGCGGCGGGCAATGGCAGGGATTGTTCGAAAAGCGAAGTTTCATCATCACACTTGAACTGCAAGATGCTTGTTCGCTTGAGAAGAAACTGCCCCTTTGCTTTTACTCAAATTCACCCTCATCGCATAAGGACAGAAAAAAGTTTATCAGGCAATTGGCCGATTTTATTCGCCGATTCCACAAAACGGGAGTTCGGCACCGAGATCTTTATCTGGCCCATATTTTTCTTTCCGAAAATGGGCATTTATCATTGATTGACCTACATCGGTGTTTTCAACCAAAATTACTTAAACAACGATACCAAATCAAGGACATCACGCAACTGCATTATTCCTGTCCAGGTGACGTCATTTCGTTTTGCGACCGGATTCGTTTTTATCGACAATACAGAAAGACAGGCAAGCTAACATCTGCCGATAAAATCTGCATCCGAAAAATTCATACCAAGGCTCTTCGCATCGGGCGGCATGACCGGAAACACGGACGGGTCGTCCCATTTGAAAAGAAACACAAGGAAGGATAGAATAGCAAAGATGCTGAAGGTTGCCATCATCATTGAACGAGCGGAAATTGGCCTTGGGGGGGGCGAACGGTCGGTGTCCGAACTGGCTGCGGAGCTGCGCCGACAAGGTGTGGCCGCAACCATTCTGGCAGCTAAGGGGACATCCTCTGAAAACACGGAAATATTGTGCGGAGACCATGCGGGGAAGCGGGTCCCGCTGAAAGTTTTTGAAGATGCTTTGCGGAACTATCTTAAAAAAAACACATACGATATCATTCACAGTACCTTACCACTGAGTATTGCAGATATCTATCAGCCTCGCGGCGGCAGCTATCGTGAGGCCATGCTCCAGAATATCGCTTCTTATTCCTGTCCGTGTCAGCGATTTTTTAAACGACGGACCCATTTTCTGAATCTGAAACGAACGCAGTATCTGAATGCAGAAAAACAACTTTGCGCAAAAACCAATGCAACCATCGCCGCGCTGAGCAAGTATGTTAAGGCGCACTTTCAAAAGCATTATCATCTGCCGGACAGCCGGATTGCGGTTATTGCCAATGGAATCAATACCAACATCAAAATGGAAGATGATTTAATAACTGACTTGGGAAGACGGGTTTCACTTTATTGTATGTTTGAAATCCCGAATAAACAGAACATGGTTTCCTTCGTTTTTGCAGCGAATAATCCGCGATTAAAAGGACTTGAGTCTTTGTTGAATGCTTTTAGTTCTTTGGTGAATCAGCAAAAAGATATCTTTCCTGTACTCATAGTAGCCGGAAGCAAAGGTTTGGGATATTGTGACCATCTTGTCAAACGACTGAAACTCGGTAAACATGTTCATTCGATTCACGCAGAAAGGGGAATATGGACTCTTCTGTCCGGCTGTGACGTAGCCGTGCTACCGACCTGGTACGACCCGTGCTCGCGCTTTATCCTGGAGGCCCTGGCCATGGGCAAGCCGGTGATAACCACTCGCTTTAATGGAGCCAGTGAACGGTACGAACATCAAAAACACGGCATTATCCTTGACCAGCCGGATAATATCGTCGAGTTGACCGCCGCTTTAAACACTTTTTGCGACCGGAAAAAGATTGAACTTGCCAGCAAAGCGATTGTCGAAGATAATCTTAAAGAAGAAGTTTCGATAATGAAACATGTCAGGATGTTAATCGGTCTTTATGATACGATCGTCGCCCGAAAGGAAAAATAGTTAATGCCCTATGTGCTGCTTATTCTATTCGCTTACCTCTTAGGTGCTGTGCCGTTTGGCCTGCTGATAGCCAAGTCGCAGGGCATTGATTTGCGAAAAGTTGGGTCCGGCAACATTGGCGCAACCAATGCCGGCCGGATTCTTGGAAAAAAATGGGGTACTGTGTGTTTTCTGCTGGATGTCCTTAAAGGATTTATCCCCATGCTGATGGTCCCGCTGTTGGGCCTTGTCTCGCAGGACACCGGCCCGCTACAACTGACACTATGGCTGCTGGTTGGCTGCGCAGCGGTACTGGGTCATATTTCCCCGGTCTATTTGAAATTTAAAGGCGGCAAAGGCGCCGCCACCAGTTTGGGAATTGTATTGGGATTGTGGCCGTATTACACAGTTTGCGGGATTGCGGCATTCGGGGTCTGGCTGGTTCTGGTGCTCCTGTGGCGCTATGTTTCGCTGGCTTCCATCGCCGCGGCACTCTGTTTTCCGGTTTTTCTGGGATTGGCGATTCTTTCTTTTGAAAACTGGCATCTGCTGCAATTGTGGCCGTTGCTGTTGGTCGCAACGCTCATGTCCGGACTGGTGGTATTGCGTCACAGCGAAAATATCAAACGGCTCATCCAGGGAACGGAATCTAAAATTCTCCAGAAGAAAACCTGTTAAAACATTTCGGCCATTGAACGCGCCTTTTCAATCGATGCCTCAATAACTTTCTCAACCTCTTCGGATATCCCCTGCAATGTCGGCTCTACAACAATCGATTGGATATTTTCAAAGCCCATAAAACCAAATATCAGTTCGATGTATTTTTTCTGCAAATCAACGGCCTCTGCCGGACTGTCTTCAGGATAGGCCCCGCCGCGAGAATAAATCGCAAGGAGCGGCTTGCCCCTGACCAGCCCTTCATAACCATTTTCACCAACCTTGAACGTATAACCGGGCTGAACAAGAACATCAATATACTGTTTAAGCCGGTACGGAATCCCAAAATTCCACATGGGCAGTGAAAGAAGGTATTTATCCGCATCCTTAAAATCGGCGATGACTTTCTCGACCGCATTCCAGACATGCCGTTCTTCAACGGTATGGTCTTTCCCATGCAGGATGGCATATTTCGCCTGAACAGCCAGCCCATCAAAGGCAGGCAGACTATTATGGAAGACATTTATCGTCCGGATTCTGTCGTCCTGATGAGCGTGCCAATAGCTTTTCAAAAATTCTGCCGCTACATGTGTCGATTTTGAAAGAGCCCTTCGAGGTGAGGCCTGGATATACAATAATTTTGCCATAATCGGTCTCCTTTCTATTATTTGATATTATACGCCTTTGGCTGACCGGCAGTCCAGCACTTTTTAGGTTTTGACAGTATCAAAAAATGCAGTTGAAAAAAGAGCGCTGTCGGCTATATTCCTGATAAATCGAACTCGAGGAGGTTCTAATGAAATATGTGCTCGTGTATGCTCTGATTATTGCCTGGACCTTTTCTTCCGTCTTTGCTGAGGAAGCCGCCCCGCCGCAAAAGGAATCTATCTTTATGGCAGGTGTCGGGACCCTGGTGGTCAACAAGGCTCAAAAAGGGGCCGATACGGATCTGTATGTCCTGCCGCTGCTGATCGATACTGAACACCGTTTGCTTATTTACGGCACCAATATCAATTATGTCCTGTTCTATGAAGACGGGTGGATGTTCAGTGCAACCGGGGCACCGCGTTTGGAAGATTATAAAAACAGTGAAAGCACACATCTAAGCGGAATGCGGAACCGGCATAATACGTATGAGCTGGGAGCAACGCTCTCTAAAGAGTTCTCGTGGGGAAAGCTGGAAGGCCTTTTTTTGGCTGACATACTCGATGAGCACAGAGGACAGGAATTTCGTTTTAACTATTCAAAAAGTTTCGCTGATGTTCTGGAGATTCGGTCTTTAAAACTTACACCCTCCGCCGGATTTAATTGGCGCAGTCACCAACTGAATGATTATTATGGCGTGAAAGCCAATGAAACGACCGCCGCCCGCGGCCTGTATCGGGCAGGCAGTGCAACCAATATTCTCACGGGTCTGCGAGCCGATTAAACACTCAATGATCGCCGGAGCCTGTTTGGCACACTGAATCTCGAATGGCTCAACAGTGAGATCAAAGACAGCCCCATCGTCGACCAAGATTATCTGCTCTCGTTTTTCGTCGGAGCGATGTACACATTCTAATCCGACACTATAAGCCGAAGCCGGCGATTTCCGCACCGCACTTGGGGCAACGGTAATCTTCGATGAAATTATTTTGAATCTGGTAGCCCTGGCGTTCAATCAACAAAGCTCCGCAACTATGACAGAAGGTAGACTCTGCCCTGCCGCCCGGAAGGTTGCCAATATAGACATATCGCAGGCCCGCCTGACGACCGATATCATAAGCCCTTTCGAGAGCTTTTGCTTCCGTTGGTTGGGTATCGTCCATTTTATACTGCGGATAAAAGCGGCTTACATGCCACGGCACATCCACGGAAGCTTCTTTCGCAATAAATTCTGCGATTGACCGTAACTCCTCATCGGAGTCATTTTCGCCCGGCACAATCAACGTTGTGATTTCCAGCCAGATATCCGTTTTTTGGGCAATATAGCGTATGGTGTCAAGAACCGGCGCCAGACGTGCTTTGCATAAACTACGATAATAATCTTCTGTGAATGCCTTCAGGTCAATATTGATTCCATCCAGCCAGGGTTTTACGAAGTCAACCGCTTCGATACTCATGAATCCGTTGCTGACAAAGACGTTTTTCAAACTATTTTTTCTCGCCAACTCGGCAGTTTCTGAACACAGTTCTATAAAGATTGTTGGTTCCGTATAGGTATAGGCGATGCTTTGACAGCCGCTCTGCAAAGCCGCCTCAACAATCTTTTCCGGTGAGCATTCACGACCATCCAGAATATCCTGTTGGTACGGCATTTGGCTGATTTGCCAGTTCTGACAGAAAATGCATTGAAAATTACAGCCGGGTGCAGCAATTGAAAAACTTCTTGAGCCGGGCTGAAAATGAAACAACGGTTTTTTTTCAATCGGGTCTGCATTGGCAGCGCACAGCTTATCATAATTCAGGGAATACAAAATTCCATCAATATTTCGACGGACATGACAGCGGCCTATTGTTCCTTCGGCAATCACACACTTCCAGTGACACAATAGACAATGAACCTTTTTTCCATCAGCCGGTTCCCACAGAATAGCTTTTTTGAGTTGCTTTTGTTCATCTTCCATGGAGTTTATTATAGAGAAAGGGCTGCAACAAGAAAAGGACTTTTATGATGGATACGCAGAAAGCTCAACGAGTGATTTTATGCGCATAAAAAAAGGGAAGGACGGCTCTTTAAATTATTTCAAACAAATTGTGGGCCGCCTGCCCTGATGCCACTGTGCCTGATTTGTGCCTTACCGCGGATGGCACTCGGCGTTATTGCGCCTGACTGCACTGGCAATGCTTGTATTATACTTCAAATAAACAAAAAAGTCAAGAAACTGTTATGGAAAACCAGGGTAAACCTTATTTATACAATTCATATTATCTGTGTTTTAGAGATTTAAATTTCCCCAAAATCAGTAATATTACCTACTGTAAACCACAGATTGCATTGAATTGCATGTCAAAAAAATACACGATAAAAAAAGCCGGGACTTTATTGCCCCGGCTTCTCTATCCTTTTTACAGTAAACGAATTTACTAATCCGTTTTAACTAATACATCCAGATATTTAACACCCCATTTTTTGGCCTGTTGGTGAGAGTCAAAATAGACATCCAGCCGGTTGTCCTTAATCGCCCGTCCGCGATCCAGAACCTGAACAGGCTGCGTCTGATTGTAGCCGGGAATCACCATTTCCGTCCCGAATCCATAGCATTTATCTGCAGCGACAAAAACATCACCTTTGTGTATGCGATGCTTGCTGGCGGTTTTCCCGTCAGAAAACTTTCCACAACATTTCGGGCAGGAGCAATACCCCGTAACGCGCATACGAACAATCTGCCAGCGTTCCTTGTCTTCCAGCTTCTCATAAGTGACCTGAAAATCATCTTTCATGAGCATGGATACAAGACGCTGCTCCGGATCATCAAGCGGCGTTTCAGGTTCTTCTATGTCTACATTTTCGTCTTTAACGTCGGGAACTGTGGGAAATGTTGTACGCAAAAAGACTACCCCGGGCTCCGCCTGCGTTGCTACAGGATAAATAACGCAGGCTGCTAAGCAACAAAGAATGAAAATTCCAAGTGCTATACCGTAGAATTCGCTACTGATTGTTCGAAATGTTTTATCCCCGATAGGCAACGTAAAAACCTTTCCAAAACAACAATTTTCCGGCGAATCCCCAATGGATTCTTATCCGGTTTTAAATTCTCCCGCTCACTGTTGTTGTTTTCACCTGTTGAAAAGGTCTTCCGTGACATTAACCAAAAAGCCCTCATTCTCCGTGGGGGCTTTATCATCATTTTCAAATTGTGGTGTTATAATAAATAGTATAAACGGCTTTGTCAAGTTTTTTTCGGGAAGCTATCCTGTTTTAGGGGTGATAAATAACGTCTTTTTTGTGCTGTAAAGCGGGTTGGTGCCAAAAAAATCAGTATATACGACATGTGGACTCCACATGTACAGTCCGTTTTATTAAGCTTAAGATATTCCAGAATAATACGTTATCTTCAAAACAAACGGTTTTTTCATGTAACGCTAACGGGTAAAAAACAAATCATATGTATGCACCGATAATTTTCAGGAGATTCCAAAAAAATGAGAAAAAAATAAGCCGCAGGCATCCTTGCCCACGACCTTTAAAATACCACACAGAAGCCCTTTTTACCGATTTTCCCTGCTTGGCGCAAAGAAATACCGGACTTTAAAAACTAATTACTCCGTTAACAGAAATGTCGCCTTTTTTTTCGGCAGCTTCCTTTTCATTAAAAATGATGACAAGATTATAACCCACTGCCGGTGAGTTGCAAACACTTTTTTGTTAAATTTTAACATCCGCTTTAGTTTTTTGGTCCTCTGCCGCGGCAGAGAAAAAACACAACCACTACCGTCACGACCACCACAACCAAGACTTCACCGGGACCTAATAATACAGCAAGCATAAAATTTCCCAAAAAAATTCACTCATGAACGAGGTTAATTATCATTTTTTTAGCTAATGTGTCAACAGATTTATTTCCTTCGGCCGGGGTTAATATGACTGCCCGTCCTGGATAAAAAAGAAGATTTTTTGGTTGCACAGACTGCCAAATCCGCTACAGTAGTATTGCAGAAATGGGTTTAAGAGGGAGATTAAAATGAGTATTATATACTTGCTTTCGTGGATGGGGCTGATTTTTTCGGTTAATGACGCCCCCGCTCCGAACCAGACGCCGGACTTTTACGGCAATGCGATCGTGTCAAAAATCCTCCGTATTGATGAAACCTGTACACTTTATTGCGATATACAGGATTTCCCGCGGATTATCGGTGAAAACATGCCGGTCAAGATCAGCGGTCTCAAAACGGCTGATACGATTGAGTATAATCAAAAAATTCAGAAATTTCTTAGTGAATTACTGCTGACGGAAACTGAGGCTCCCAAAAAGATCGCCCTCAAAAATATCCGGCGGGGTAAGGTATTTTGCTTTGTAGCGGATATTGAAATTGACGGGGAGGACCTCTGTGATCTTCTTGTTGCCAATGGCCTGGCACAGCGGGTCATCGAAGTGAAGGAACCGGCTGCTTCGTCCTCAACTGCAAGTCCGGCATCGCAAATCGGGGGGAAAAGAACCCAAAAAACCGAATATGTGGCTTCAAAGACCAGTAAGATATTTCATCGCGTCGGATGCTCTCATGCTAAACGAATTAACGCGGACAAAGCCGTCTATTTTTCAAGCCGGCAGGAAGCCATTCGGACGGGACGACAACCGTGCAAAACATGCAATCCATAAAAACGGAGTGAAGATTCAGTCTATGGATTATATCGGTTGGTAATCGGCATGCGGCGGTCTCTGCCGAAGGCACGGGGCGTAATTTTTACGCCGGGCGGGTTTTGGCGGCGTTTGTATTCATTGCGGTCCACCAAGCGAATCACCCGGCGTACCTGCTCTTTTGGAAAGCCCGCTTCGATAAGTTCGGCCGCAGACTGGTCGAGCTCCACATAGTTTTTCAAAATCGCATCCAGCAGGTCATAGCCGGGCAGTGAATCAGAATCCTTTTGGTTATCGCGCAATTCCGCAGAGGGCGGACGGGTAATAATGGTTTGCGGTATCACTTCGCAACCGGCCTGGCGATTGATAAATTTGCACAATTTATAGACGACTGTCTTGGGAACATCTTTGATGACCGCAAACCCGCCTGCGGTATCGCCGTACAGTGTTGAATAGCCGACCGCTGTTTCGCTTTTGTTGCCGGTGGTTAAGACCATCCAGCCAAATTGATTGGAATAAGACATCAGAATCGTGCCGCGAATACGTGCCTGGAGATTTTCATACGCCAGTCCTTTTTCGTCCCAGCCGGCCGTCAGTGAAAGCATTTTGCTGAATGCATCCAGCGCATCTGCAATCGGAACGCTATGGAATTCAATCCCCAGATTCTTGGCCAGTGTTTCAGCATCGCTGCGCGTTTCGCTGCTGTTAAAGCGGGACGGCATTGTAATCCCGACGACATTGCCGCTTCCCAGCGCTTCGGTCGCAATCGCCACCACCAATGCCGAATCAATTCCGCCGCTAAGGCCGATGACAACTTTTGAAAAACCGTTTTTGCGGATATAATCCCGCGTTCCCAAAACAAGAGCCTGATAAATTTCAGCAATCTCATCCGATGGATACTCCTTGTTTTCTGAAGGATTGACGGGGATTATCTCAACGGTATTTGCCTGACGTTCAAAATCCGCGATACATAAATCTTCATCAAATTCCTTTGCCCGTGCAATCACATGGCCCAGTGCGTTGACAAATATACTTCGCCCGTCAAACACCAGTTCATCCTGCCCACCAACCAGATTGCAATAGGCTACGGCACAATTAAAATATTTCGCACAGTTTGCCAAGACGGTCTGCCGCTGCTGATTTTTGCGTGCATGGAACGGCGACGCCGACAAATTGACAATCAGGTCGAGATTTTTTTCTTGACCATCCAGAAACGCATCCAGCCAATTTAAATCCCAGACGTCTTCACAAATCGTAACGGCAATCCGGAATCCCTTTTGTTCGAAAATAACCGGGGTCTGGCCCGGAGAAAAATAGCGTTTTTCATCAAAGACGCCATAGTTGGGCAACAGGCCCTTTTGATAGACTTGCTGAATTTTTCCATCCCCAAGAACCGCCGCGGCGTTAAAACACTTGCCGCCGTCGCCCTGAGCAAAGCCGGTGAGAACCGTTAAATCCTGCGTTTCCGAAAGCAACTGCTCCAACGCAGATTGATTATCGGCTATGAACTTCGGCTTATGTAATAAATCCTCCGGCGGGTAGCCGGAGAGGCACAGTTCCGGAAACACCAGAACATCGACATGCTGTGTTTTTGCAGAATGAATCACGCGGGTCATTTTTTCGATGTTTGCCCGCATGTCTCCGACGGTCCCATTGATTTGTGCCAAGCCAACTCGCAGAGCCATGAAAATATCCTTCGTTCCGAATACTAAAGCGATGCTATTGTACTATACCCGAAGGTATTGGTCAACAGCATCGGCCGCTTTTCTGCCTGCATCAATCGCACGGACTACCAGCGAGGCGCCGCTAACAGTATCGCCCGCGGCAAAGACCCAGGGTTGGCTTGTCTGATAATTGTTTACCTCGACATTGCCCCTTTGGTCCAGCTTCAACTGAAGTGCTTCAACCAGTCCTTCATGCACAACATGTATAAAGCCCATCGCTAACAGCACAATATCAGCTTTCAGCTCAAATTCCGAGTTTTCGACTTCACGCATTTCCCAGCGTCCATTCCTGTTCTGCCACCCAACCCGGCAGCAATGCAGTTCACTGACGCGTGTTCCAACGCCGGATATCCGCTTGGTCATCACGCTCCAGTGACGGACACATCCTTCTTCATGTGACGAGGAGGTTCGCATCGTACGAGGCCACATTGGCCAGGGGGTATCCTGAGGACGTTCCTCGGGGGGTTGCGGAAGAATCTCAAGTTGTGTAATCGATTTGGCCCCCTGTCGTCGAGCGGTTCCCACACAGTCGCTGCCCGTATCA
>JADHXS010000006.1 GCA_016782835.1 Phycisphaerae bacterium
CTTCTTCACACAATTCAATGACGTTTACTTCATCCAGACCCATGATACTGACCATTGAGCCTTCAGAGGCATCAGCCGCCGCTTGCATGGCATTGCCGCGTTTTTGAACCAGTTTTAATCCGTCTTCAAAGGAAATCAGTCCCGCTGCATACAAGGCGGTATATTCCCCCATACTCAAACCCGCTGTAACATCTGGCTTGATGCCCGATGCGCCGAACAGTTCAAGCAGGGCGGCAGACACCACAAAAATCGCCGGCTGCGAAACCGTCGTCGCGCTAAGTTTTTCTTCCGGCCCTTCCAGGCACAACTGCTGCAAGTCATAACCGACAATCGCATTGGCTCGTTTAAACAGTTCCCTGGCTTGAGGATGCTGTTCAATCAGATCGTTGCCCATCCCTACGGTCTGAGCGCCTTGTCCCGGAAATAAAAATGCTGTTCTCATCGTCCCTGTTTCGTAATTAAAGGTACCACATCCTGTTTACAATTGAATCACATTCGCACCCCAGGTCAAACCGCCGCCGAAGGCGACCAACAGAACAATGTCGCCGGATTTAAGTTTTCCGAGACGTCTGCATTCATCTAAGGCAATCGGAATCGAAGCCGCTGAGGTGTTACCATATTTGTCAATATTGATGAATATGCGGTCGTTGGTAAATTTAAGGCGTTTACCGACCGATTCGATAATCCGTGCATTCATTTGATGCGGAATAAACATTGCGATGTCTTCCACATCCAGATCGCATTTTTTGAGACATTCATTAACCAATTCGACGATTCGGCGAACCGCTGTTTGATAAACGGCTCGTCCATCAATGGACATATAGACCATGGACGGGTCAGCAAGCGATTTTCCAACCGGATTACGGGACCCGTAAGCAGGGCAGTTCAACGCCGTCCAGCCGCTTCCGTCTGAAAACGAAGTGCTGTACATAACGCCTTGGGGGCCTTCACTGGCGGATTTAAGAATCACCGCTCCCGCACCATCCCCGAACAAAATACAACTGCCGCGATCTCGGTAGTTTGTAATGCGCGTCAGGGTTTCAGCGCCGATAACCAAAGCGTTTTTGTAAAGGCCGGAGCTGACAAATTGCTGAGCAATGGATAATCCATAAACAAAGCCGCTGCACGCCGCCGACAAATCAAACGCCCACGCATTTTTGGCGCCGATCATATCCTGTACAAAGCAGGCCGTGGAAGGAAAGACCATTTCCGGCGTAATGGTGCCGATGATAATCATGTTCAATTCTTCTGGTCTCATCCCTGCATCTTTCAGGGCTCGCCGAGCCGCTTCCGCCGACAGAGTTGCCGTTGTTTCCCCTTCAGAAACAACATGGCGAGTCTTGATGCCCGTCCGTGCCGTAATCCATTCATCGGAAGTGTCAACGATTTTGGTTAAATCTTCATTCGTCAGGATTTTTTCAGGAACAAAAGACCCCGTACCCGCCAGAATAGCCCGGCGCTTAGGTGTTTGAACCGTAGGATTATTGACCATTGGATTCCACCGTTGATTGATTTAAACGTTCTACGATTTTTTCATTAATACGCTTAGTGGCAAATTTCTTACACGCAAGAATGGCATTTTTGATGGTCCGTGCCTTGCTGGAACCATGGCAAATCACCGACACGCCGTTGACCCCAAGCAGTAACGCGCCGCCATATTCATGATAATCATACTTTTTAAAAATCTCTTTGGCAACGGATTTAAACCATAATGCCATGAGTTTGTTGCGGTTTTTGACCTCCTGCGCCAGAGCCGCAAAAATCATGTCCACAAGCCCCTCGGTCAGTTTTAAAACCACGTTTCCCAAAAAACCTTCACAAATCACCACGTCGCATTTACCTTCGAAAATATCCCGCCCTTCGAGATTCCCGACAAAATTCAGCTTCGGGTCCGATTTAAGGAACTGCCGGGTCTTTTTAACCAGTTCATTACCCTTGGCATCTTCTTCACCGATATTCATCAGCCCGATACGTGGATTGGGAACACCGAGCATTTCCTCAGCATAAATACTGCTCATCACCGCATATTGATAAAGATTGATAGGTTTGCAGGCGATATTCGCACCCACATCGCAAATCGTGACCGGGCCGTAATAGGTGGGAAAAACCACCGCGATACCGGGCCGTAAAACCCCCTCAAGATTCCGCATACGGAGTTGGCAGGCCGCCACACACGCACCGGTATTCCCCGCCGAAAGAACGGCATCGACCTGGCGATGCGATGCGGCCCGCGCCATGATGGCAATCGAGCTTTTGGGCTTGTGGCGAATCGCCTCAACAGGCGATTCATCCATGCTAATAATCTCCGGCGCATGAAAAATGCGAAAGGTGTCCGCCGATGCCCCCTGTTTCTGCAATTGTGACTGGATGATAGGCTCATCGCCAATAAGAACGACTTCATCATCATCGTCGAGGGCTTCCTTGACCTCCAGCACACCGGCAATGATCTCACCGGGGGCATTGTCGCCTCCCATAGCGTCAACTGCGATTCGCATTGTTAGTCTTCAGCCTTTTCTGCGAGATTGAGGGTAATCTGGTCATTGACATAACCGCACTGGCCGCAGGCGGCGTGAGGAAGCTTGGCGGCGCTGCATTTTTTACACAGCGAATAATTCACCGGGCTTAAACGATGATGACTCCGCCGTGTGCGTGTTCGTGATTTACTGGTTTTTTTGACTGGAAGCATATCGGTCTAACTCTCCAAAACGAATGTCTAAATGCGATACATGATAACAAAGCAACAAAATCCCCTCCTTTAGCTCATCAGCCGGACAAGCTAATTAATAGGGATTCTTTCAAAATTTAAACCAAATAAAACCCATGTGTTATTTTCGAAAATGTATAACAGGCCGGGCTTTGACCGTAAAGTAAAATAATTTCGGAAAAGGAATTTATATAGCCGATTCAGCCTTATCAGTCAAGCGATTTAATCTGAAAAAACGCGTGAAAATATGTATTTTTCAAAGTTTACGGTTGCATTCAGGAGAATTGTTGATTATTTTATAGAATTCCATATTTTGGGAATTTTGAAGTTTTTCAGCATGTCCGGTATATGCGGAAAAATGCAAATTATGATAACCCCAGAGATTTTGTTAGCTTATGGCCCGAAAATCAAAACGAATGGCGTTATATGAGGCAATTCGCCAGGGACAGGTGAAAATCGCGAAGGGCCTTGAAAGTGGACAGATGCGGTCGGATGGTATTGGGCACAGCAAGCCTAAAAGCGGAATTCCGGACAGCATCGCTCTTTTTAAAAACAAGGAAAAATCCCCGTCAATTTCGACTTTATCAAAGATTTTAGCCGTTGTTTGCGGACTGGCGGCAATGGCGATTCTGCTGTTTGGTATCTGGCTTGTGATACATTTAACCGGCGGTTCCGAGACTGTTCCTACAACCGATGAGCCTGCTAACCAGTCGCAAATGACGCAGGGGAACGTAGGCGAGAAAATCGAACCGGCCGAAGAAGAAAGTTCCGGCTTCATGGGGTTTGGCGGAAAAAAGGCCTCCGAAGAATCAGCCGTAGAGAAACAACCGGCCCAGCCGACGCCGTATCAGGGGCCGAATGTGATTGTGATTCAGCAGATTCCTCCGGACCAGCAGGACAAATTGCTGCCTGTTCAGGAGTACTACAATGCCAAGGGCATTGCGACTGAAATGATTCAGCGGAGCGGATATACCTTGCTGGTGACGAAGGCCGGGTTTGATTACGACCCGAAACGCCAGGGCACGGACGGCTATCGTCTGTTGCAGCGAATCCGGCAGTTGGGCCTGACCTATCCGGAAGCAACCGGAGATACCAAGTTCGGCTTACGGCCGTTTCAGGATGCGTACGGTTATAAACGATAAGCGTTAAAAATATCAGGAGAAAGTTGAATGTCAATTGATCGTTCATTAAGAGTTAAGGGCGCGTTAAAGCGTCATCGGAATGTACTTTCGCGTGAAGAGCGGCTTCAGGTTCTCAAGACTGAGGAGCGCTGGGAAGACGGCGACAAAGTCACGGGGCTGCCGAAGGTCGCTCACCGAAAAGCCAGCGTTAAATAGAGCAGCGGCTCTTAATTTTAAGCAGAATTAACTTGCCGCTCGGTACACGTTGGCATTGAGTACGGGCGGCAATGCTATGCGCAGAACAATTTAGTCAATTAAAGGAATGGTACGATGGATTATCTGGCGGATCGCACAAAACTGATAGATGCCAGTGGTATACGCAAGGTTTTTGCACTGGCGGCCCAACTGGATGACCCGGTGAATTTTTCGATTGGCCAGCCGGACTTTGACGTTCCGGATGTTGTCAAGGACGCCGCGATTGACGCAATCCGCAAAGGCTATAACAAATATTCACAAACCGCCGGACTGGAAGATGTCGTCGCCTGCCTGAAGGCAAAGATCGCCGCCGAGTACGGCTGGGACAATCCGCCGCTGATGATTACCGACGGTGTCAGCGGGGGACTGCTGCTGGCATTCATGGCGTTAATCAATCCCGGCGATGAGGTCATCGTGCAGGACCCGTATTTTGTCATGTATAAACATCTCGTCAGGATGCTGGGCGGAAAGTGCGTCTATATCAACACCTATCCGGATTTCCGGCTGCCTGTCGAAAAAATCGAAGCGGCCATTACGGACAAAACGAAACTGATTTGTTTGAATTCGCCCGCCAATCCGACCGGCGCCGTCTATACGGAAAAAGAGGTCAACGACATTGCCCAACTGGCTCAGCAGAATAACATTATCGTTCTCAGCGACGAGATCTATGAAGAATTCTGCTATGACGCCAAAAATCCCAGTATCGGCACCTATTATGACAAGGCGATTATTCTCAGGGGATTCAGCAAAAGTCATGCGATGACCGGCTGGCGGTTGGGGTATGCCGCCGTCTCGGAAAAACTGGCGCCGCTGCTCGATAAGATGCTGATGATTCAGCAGTATACCTTCGTCTGTGCGCCGACGCCGTTCCAGATGGCGATTCCGGCGGCGATGGAATGCGACACCACCGCCTATGTTGACCAATACCACAAAAAACGCGACCGCATGCTCGAAGGGCTGGGAAAGTGCTTTGACATCACCCGGCCGGCGGGGGCGTTCTATATGTTTATCAAGGCACCGGACAAATACCCCAATGCGACAGCGTTTGTCAAAAAGGCCATCGAAAACAATGTCCTCATCATCCCGGGCAATGTCTTCAGCGAACAGGATACGCACTTCCGTATCAGCTATGTCGCCACCGATGAAAAAATCGAACAGGGTATCAAAATCCTCTGTAATCTGGCAATGTAGCCGATTGTCATTCACGCGAAGGCGCCGAATCCATAGTTTTACCCGTTCAAGGCCGGCAGGCATCTGCCGGCTTTTTTTGTTGCGATGAATTGGGTTCGGTTGTCATTTTTTTATGCTCTCCGATTAGGCGGATTTCGAGAGATTCCAGTTAGCAGTAAACAGGGAAAGGCAGAAGCCAGAGGGCAGAAGGGGGATTTTGATTTGTGCTTGACTTTCATGTTTGAGCGGTTATAACTCCGCGTAAAGTGTGTGAATTTTATCTGATATTAACGAAACGCTAACATGGATTGGTGCGGGATTTTCTTATGAGTTATCAGGCTTTGGAAATCATCTTTCAGGTATGCGGGGGTTTGGGAATCTTTCTTCTCGGCATGAAAAACATGTCCGAAGGTATGCAGGCCGTGGCGGGGGAGCGTTTACGGAAGCTCATCGGGGCGGTCACGAATAACCGGCTGATGGCCAGCGGCGTCGGCACACTGGTAACCTGTATCATCCAGTCCAGTTCCGTGACGACGGTGATGGTGGTTGGCATGGTCAACGCCAGCATTATGACGCTGGCGCAGGCCATCGGCGTGATACTGGGGGCGAATATCGGCACGACGATTACCGGCTGGATACTGGTCGTCAAGGTCGGCAAATACGGGCTGCCGCTGTTGGGGATTTCGGCCTTTTTCTACCTGTTTTCCAAAAAAGACAGCATCCGCTTTTTTTCGATGTTTCTCGTTGGTTTAGGCATGGTATTTTTCGGCTTAGAGTTGATGAAACAGGGATTTGCCCCGATTAAAGAAATGCCGGGGTTTGTGGTATGGTTCCACCGTTTCAGTCCGGATTCGTATTTAGGCGTGTGGAAATGCGTGCTGGTCGGGGCGGCACTGACGGCGGTCGTGCAATCGTCGTCGGCGACGTTGGGTATTACGATGGCACTGGCGCTGACCGGGGCGATTGATTACCGCACCGCGGCGGCATTGATTCTGGGCGAAAACATCGGCACGACGATTACAGCGCTCCTGGCTTCCCTGGGGGCTTTCACGAATGCCCGCCGGGCGGCCTATGCACACGTGGCATTTAATGTCATCGGAGTCTGCTGGATTACGCTGGTGTTTACGCCGTACACGAATCTGATTTCGCGGATTATCACGAAAACGCAGATTTGCGATATTGGTGTGATTGTGGTGGCCGAAGGGAATGACGCCAAAATCAAAGACTACGCCGGAACGTGTGATATTCCGGAAAAAGCCCTGTACTTTACCGACGCGAGCGGCGGGCACACCAACAACCTCGGCGAAACGCTGAGTGATGATACGTCGTATGTACTGGCGAGTGACCTTGAGAAATTTGTCGATGCCCACCGGTTGCCGGATTTGCCGCTCTATACCACGCATGGCGTTGAATACCCCTTTACGCAGTCGGCCATTGCGTTTACGCATTCGGGATTCAATGTTGTCAACACGCTGCTGTTTTTGCCGTTCATCGGACTGCTGGCGAAGTTCCTGGTCTGGCTGGTGCCGGATAAAGTGGCGGAAAAACCGCGGCTGACCTACCTGAATGTGCGGATGCTGGATACCCCGGCGATTGCCATTGAACAGTCGTATAAGGAACTGATTAAGATGGGGCATTCCACAAAAGATATGATGCACCAGTTCAAGCGGATGCTGTCGAATAAAGAACCCGACCGGCAAACGGCCGAACTGATTTTCCAGAAGGAAACCGACCTCGACGTGATTCAGAAAGAAATCGTCGAGTTTATCGGGAACATGATGGCCGGTAATATCACACATGAGGTGATGCAGGACGCCAGCGCTCATTTGCGTATGGCGGACGAACTGGAATCGGTCAGCGATTATGTCCAGAGCCTGCTGAAACTGCGGCTGAAGATGCGCAATACAGGGCTTCAGTTCAGTGAGGGCGGCCTGAAAGATTTGATGGACCTGCATGAAAAAGTGCAGGAGTATATCGACCTGATTAACGCGGGCATCGAACGGGAAGACGCAATGCCGGACTATTTCAGTGAAATGCGAACGAAGGGACTGGCGGTAACGAACCTGATGAAGGAATGCCGCGAACGGCACCTGATGCGTGTGGGCGACGGTATCGTGTCTCCTTTGATGAGCCTGATTTATACCGATATGCTGACGGCGTATCGGCGGATTAAGGACCATGCGTTTAATATTGCCGAAGTGCTGGCGGGCGAAAAATAAAAATCAAAGATTAAAAATTAAAAAGCAAAATTATGGAATCCCGATACCGTCGGGATGCTGAAAAAACAGATTCTTCGTTTTCCCTTCGACTTCGCTCTGGGCTAAGGACTTTTTGAGAATGACTGCCGGCATCAATGTTTCTTTAAGATGTCGGAGATGTCGCGGGCGTAGACCGGCTCGATGACACATTTTTTCAGGCCGGTTTCGTGCAGGTATTTGACCTGGTGTCCCTGGAAGCGGTTGAGGATACACACCAGCCTTTCGCCGGCTTTGCCGAGCAGCAGTTGACAGCGTGAGACCGTCAGTTCTTTTTCCGGTGATGCATGAAAACAGACAATGGCCTGCGAATCAGAATCGGCCCGGAGGTAGGCTTTCAGGTCTTTTGTTTGTACGGCGGCGCCGTTGTCCTGTGCGACTTTCAGAAATGCCTCCAGTTTTTCGAAATCATCCGTCAGTGCGATAAACTGTTCCGGGGGCTTCTGAAACGGCCCAAACAGGTTTTTGGGGTCAATATCGCTCAGCACTTCCTTCCAGTCGTTTTGGCTGACGCCGAAGGATTTGGCAAACTGAAGGACGAACTGTTTTTCCTTTTCGTCCACCTGCCCATCGGTTTTGGCCATGACGACCATCGCCTTTAAGGCAGCGAGGGCTTTTTCGCGATTTGAGACGGGATAAAAGGAGATGTTATCGCTGATGACCTCCCGGAGCAGGGCATTCCAGTCATCTACCAACACGGCAAGCTCTGTGGCGGCTCTGCTGAGAAATGCCTTTTCCTGCGGTTGAATCACTCCGTCACAGCACATTAATCGCATCAGATTTTTCAGGCAGTTCATGTTATCCGGTGCTGTCATGGGCCTTTTCCTTGAAAACCTGTTTTTTTCGTCCGCATTATCATACACGGGCGGGGCGATTTTGCAAGCTGGAAGTTGCTCAATCAATTCGGTATATCTTTTGAAATGGGTGTGTTTTTTTGTGAAACAGGGGGGTTGCGAGGGCGTTTTAATAATCAAGGCTGTGAAAGATTTCTATTGTCAAAGCTGCGAAAAGGGACTAAAATTTTGCGTATGGACAATCATGGCTTACGGATACGGATATTGTTGTGTGTGATTGCGGCGGTTCTGGTGTGGATTTTTAGCCGGCCGGGTTCGCTGCTATCGGCACAGGAAGATGCCTCGCAATCAGACATTATACCTGAAAAAACCGCCGCGATTTTGACCTGTCACGATATGATCGACGACGGGTTGTATCAGTCGATTGTCCGGCGGAGCGAAGAGGCGATTGGGCGGGGGGCGGATTATCTCATTTTGGATGTGCAGACCTACGGCGGGCTGGTCAAAAGCGCCGATGATATCAGTAAATATCTCATTCTTGAGCTTGGCGATAAGATTCATACCGTTGCTTATGTCAGTACCGAGGCGATTTCCGCCGGGTCGATGATTAGTGTGTCCTGCAAAGATATTATCATGCGGAAAAACACAACCATCGGCTGCAGCGCCCCAATCATCATGGGTGATACGGAGATGGGCGAGGCGGAACGGGAAAAATCGGAGAGCTTTGTGCGAGCAACATTCAGCCGGGCGGCCGAAGCTAATGGCTATCCCGAAGCGCTGCTGAAAGCGATGGTCAGTCAGAAGCTGGAGGTCTGGGGTGTTAAGAATCGCAAAACCGGCCAAATGGAATACTTTGAGAAAGATTTTCTGCCCACCGACCCAAATACCTTTGCAATTGGACAAAAGACGATGGTGTGTCCGGCAGGCGAACTTTTGACCCTGACGGCTCAGCAGGCCAAGGAGTATGGAATTGCGCGAGCGGTGGTCAGCAATGAACAGGAAATGCTGGAATTTTTGGCGAAACGAGACAGGATTACTTTTTCAGATAGCATTATTCGGCTGGAAACGATGTGGTCCGAAGAGTTGGTTCGGTGGCTGAAGTCGCCGTTGGTCTCGGGTATTCTTATCATGGGCATCCTGTTGGGGATCTATGTTGAATTGCATGCGCCGGGATTGGGATTGCCGAGTTTATTAGCCATTGTGTGTCTGGTGATTTTGGTTGGGAGCAAATATTTGACCGGACTGGCAAACTGGATCGAGATCGCGGTTCTGTGCATTGGATTTATCCTGCTGATGGTGGAAATCTTCGTCATTCCCGGATTCGGAGTTGCCGGTTTTGCGGGAATACTCTGTATCTTTGCGGGATTATTCGGAATGCTTGTCAGGAACGCACCGGATGAACTTCCATGGCCCCGCAGCGAGGAAGCGTGGAATCTTTTTGCGCAGGGGGTTTTGGGGATTATCGGCGGAATTGCGGGGTTTACGGTGGTCGCCTGGCTTCTGGCAAAATATATGCCCCGGATTGCATTCCTCAGCGGATTGATTTTAAGCTCCCCCCGAGGCGATAGTGAAAGTTTAAGCCAAAGCGGTGGTAATTCATCCTCCAAAACAATTGCTGCGGGAGATTGCGGTGTGGTTATCACTTCGTTACGTCCGGCAGGCAGCGCCCGTATTGACGGGAAACTCTGCGATGTTGTGTGCCAGGCGGAATTTATTGAAAAAGGTGTGTCGATTGAAGTGGTAAAAGTCTCCGGGAACCGAATCGTAGTCAAAAAGACCGAGGAGAAAAATTGATGTTCTGGTGGCTTCTTTTGGCAATTATTTTGTATCTGCTGTGTGCCATTTTGATCGTGGCTGAAGTCTTTATTCCCAGCGGGGGGCTTTTGAGCGTTTGCTCACTGGCGTGTTTGGCAGGCGGAATCATTATCTTTTTTAATTTCAGTTCTGCGGCGGGATTGATGGGTGTTGTGATTGCGGTCATCATGGTCCCCAGTTCGCTGATTCTTTCCTATAAAACGCTGCCAAAGACTCGATTCGGCCGCAGTGTGACGCTGACGCCTCCGCCGCGTGAACAGGGAGAGGGAATTCCCGACAGGGCGGTTTTAAACGACCTGATGGGCAAACAGGGAATTGTTTTAACACCGCTTCGACCGGTAGGTATCTGCGATTTTGACGGGAATCGGGTGCAGTGCGTTGCCGAGAGCGGTTTTATCGAAAAAAGTGAAAACGTTATTGTGGTTTTGGTGGAAGGAACCAGAGTGGTGGTTGCTTTAAATCAGAAATCCAACGAAAGGAGTTGAACCATATGGCCTCTCAATTAAATCATGTTCTTGCAGCAGGAAATTTTGCGAATGTCGCACTGGTGGGTTTGTTAGTCCTTCTTGGAATTTTCGCACTGGTCTTTATTTTGATTATTGCTTCGTTTTTCAAGCTCTGGCTGCAGGCGAAGCTGTCACGGGCGGATGTGAAGTTTTCGGAGCTGATTGGTATGTGGCTTCGCAAGGTGGAACCCCGTACCATTGTTATCAGCCGGATTACGGCGGTGCAAGCCGGATTGGACATCTCGCAGCGGGATCTGGAAAGCCATTTTCTGGCGGGCGGGCGTGTCCCTAATGTGGTCCGAGCGCTGATTGCGGCTAACCGGGCGAATATCGACTTGTCATGGAAAACAGCGACGGCAATCGATCTTGCGGGCCGGGATATTCTCGAAGCGGTCCAGACCAGTGTTAATCCCAAAGTGATCGATTGTCCGGATCCGCGAAAAGGCAGGGAGACGGTCGATGCCGTGGCGCAGGATGGGATTCAGCTCAAGGCCAAGGCCCGTGTCACCGTCCGTGCCAATATCGACCGGCTCATCGGCGGGGCGACGGAAGAAACGATTATCGCGCGTGTGGGTGAAGGCATTGTGACCACGATCGGCAGTGCTATTACACATAAAAGCGTGCTGGAAAATCCGGACAATATTTCCAAATCCGTCTTAGCCAAAGGACTGGATGCGGGAACAGCTTTTGAAATCCTGTCGATTGATATTGCGGATGTGGATGTCGGGGAAAATATCGGCGCTCAGTTACAGGGTGCCCAGGCTGAAGCCGACCTGAAACGGGCTAAAGCGGAAGCCGAAAAACGCCGTGCGATGGCAGTGGCCCGTGAGCAGGAAATGCGGGCGGCAGTCGAGGAAAACCGCGCCAAAGTTGTTCTGGCAGAGGCGGAAGTTCCCAAAGCCATGGCTGACGCGTTCCGCCAGGGTAATATGGGCATCATGGATTACTACCGCATGAAAAACATTAACGCCGATACGTCGATGCGCGATTCTATTGCCAAAACCGATGCTCCGAAAAAAAATGTGGAGTAGAAAATGATTCCAGTATTTGATAAGCCATTTGTCCTGTTGGCCGACGGCGACTGGTCGCGGCTGATCGGGATCATAGTGATCTTTGGCTTTTATGCTATCGGAGCGGTTGCAAAGATGTGGGCCAAGCATTCTTCGGGTGGCGAGGATGAAGACGGCACCAAAGAAACCTCACAAGCCGTAGAACTTGCTAAAAAGTACGCAAAGCAAAAACAGACACAGCGGTCGCAACCCAAACCGACCCGAAACAACGAATTTATGTCCGAGTGGGATCGCCGGCAGGAGATAAAACGTCAACGATTGGCGCAGCTTCATGAACAGGGAAAGCCGGTGGAACCTGTCAAAATACCGGCTGTTCCTCAACAAAGACAAAAGCCGCAACCGGCCCCTAAACAGGCTGTTCAAAATTCAGAATACATCAACGTTCCGGATTTTCAGAAAGCCTGGGCGTTAAATCTCCCCAAGCAACCGGGCCGGCAGAAAAAGCCCATCATTCAACCGCCGAAATTATCGCCCACGCCGCAAACGTTCAGAGCGGCCGCAAAACCGGCGAAATCCCGTTCTCATAAAAAACCTGCAGTCGCGGAGACACCACCACCAACCCGTCCGTTGGATATTTTTCTGAAAGATTCGGATGCATTAGGTTCGGCGATTCTTTTAAAGGAAATTCTGGATAAGCCGATTGCCTTGCGGGAGGAATGGTAAAGATAATATAAAAAATTGAAGATAAAAGAGCAATCCGTCGTCGCCAAAGGCTATGCCGGGACAAGAAGTGTGGAATCCCGACGTAGTCGGAATGACAAGTTGGGTATTATGCACCCATGTACAGATAAATCCCCATAAAATCATGGCTTGGAAGACATTGCTTGAAACGTCCCATAATATATCTTATGTTGCATTCAAAGAAATTGACTCATACGACCATTATGTCGATAAGTATATTGAGAATATGGACTTACATTGATTTTAGCGAGGGAATCCGCATTTTTCCGTCAGAACTGGCTTCAGGCATCCTATTTTTTCTTTGCCTGATGAATGGCCAGCAGATTTTCTGATGTTTCTTCGAGTCGTTTCCAGTTTGTAAAGGCGCGGTCAATCAATCCGAGGTTTTCCAGGATGATCTCCAGGTTCGCCCGGATATCAGAACTTTCCTGCTGTTCGGTTGCCTTTGTCCGATGCAATTTTTTTATTGCTTCGGCAAAGGCGTTTTTATCACAGTACAATATGGATGTTTTATAATACATTTCCAAAAGAGAAGAATAATTATCCGGGCTGTCGTTGATTAAGGTTTCGATGGCCTTTTCGGGCCGTCCGTTGTCGAAATGGCAAATCGCCAGTTTGTTCAATGCTCGATAATGAATCGGGTTTAACGGCAAAACGTTTTGAAACTCACTAATCGCCAACGGTAAGTTGTTTTCGACCATCATCAAAATGCCGTATTTGTAATGCACATCCGGTCTTGTGGGTGATTTTTTGAGTTGTTCCTGATAGGCTCGTATTACATCATCGATTAACACGATCGGTTTATCGGACTCTCTTTGTGTGGTTATATTTTCGTCCAAAACCGCCTGAAACTGCAAGGTTGCTGATTCCGAATACAACAAGGTACTGTTTTGCTGAATGGATGCTGCCAATGAGAGTGTCTGGGTTGCTTCGGGATCTTCGCCGGATAGTTTCAGGGCTTTAACCAGTCCAAGATAAGCATCCACAATTTCATCGTTGATTTCAGCGGCTTTATTAAATAGTTCGGCCGCAAGAGAAAATCGCTGCTGCCTTAGATAGTGTGTTCCCAGCTTAATTGTTGCTTCGAGAGAATTGGGCTGGACGCGGATGGCATTTTCAAAACATGCAATGGCTTCTGCATCTTTTTCCCACTGGCTGTACACGTCGGCCATCCGTACCAGTAAATCCGGCATCGGTCCCACCTGATCTATCGTCCGGTGGATTTTCTCCATGGCCTGCTCGAATAATCCGCAACTTATCAATTCCTCAATATCATCTCCCTCTCTATTGACGAGAAAATTATCCGGATGTGACAGAATTGCCAGATTAAACGTGTCGATAGCTTTTTCGAATTCCTCGACGGTCATATATAAGTGCCCCAGCAATACCAATGACGAAATGTCTTCCGGATGTTCGGACGTGACCTGTTCGTATTCGTAAATCACCCGGTCCAAACGCCCTTCCTTTAGATAGATGGCCGCCATTCGCTGACGCGGCAGCTGCAGGTAACTCTTGAACTTGATACAGTCCTGGTAAAACTCGAGTGCCTGCTCGATGTTTCCCATGCGTTCATGGCAATATCCCAGTACATATAATACCATCGTGTTTGACGGCTGCCGCAGATAGATGCTTTGAGCCTGTTCGATGGCTTTTTGGGGGTTATTATGATGAAGACAAATTGTGGCTGCCGCCATTCTTGCATAGATACATTCCGGCTGTTCGAATAAGTACAGTTTCAACTTATCTTCTGCCAAAAGAAGCTCACGGTTTGCCAGATGGTCCAGGATAGGAATAAGTTGTCCAGTCGGCACTGAATTCTGAACGTCCGGAATCCGGGAAAGAACATTATTCAGCCAGTGCCACAGGATTTCAGTTATTTCAACGGTTATTCCTTTTCCAAAAATCTCTAAGAGTTTACTCATGTGTCGTTCCTGTCTTGGTGTCATCTCGTTATTTCTTTATTATCCCATGCGTTATCGACAAAACGACCGGACGGATTAATGCCCCAGAGAGCAAGTGTTTCCGAATCGCGGGGATTTAGACGATGAATAGGACAATCGTGCCGTCTGTAACGATTGCTTAGGCGGTCTGAGGATTTATCGGACAAAACCGGTAGAGAGGGGGTTATGATGGGCCACAGGCCCACCCTACTGCTGTTTGGCTTTTATATGAGGCAGTTAAAAAATGCTACTGGTGGGAATTTTGCTCGATCTCACTGAGATAGGCCAGGGTTCGTTCCAGTTTGTCTTCCAGATGTTTTAACTTCAGCATGGTTTTTACGCGTGTGAGCAATTCCCATTTATTGACGGGTTTGCTGAGAAAATCATCCGTTCCGGAATCAATCGCCCTTTCGATATCCCCGATTTCATTGAGCGCGGTGACCATAATGACAGGGATATCCGTTGTTTTGGGATTGTTTTTGATTTTTTTGCAGACTTCAAAGCCGCTGACCTTAGGCATCATCACATCCAAAAGGACCAGATCCGGGGGTGTTTTCTGAATGATGTCCAGGGCTTGCTGACCCCCTTCGGCTGAGAGGGTTTGACAGTCAATGTCTTCCAGATAAGCCAGGATGAGTTCAAGGTTTTGAGGATTATCGTCAACCACCAGTACGACGGAGCTTTGTGTATCTTCAGACGGCATATTTGTATTCCCTTATTGCTCAAATCAATCATTTTTATGACGTAAAAACAGGAATTTACCCGTCTTCGGCGTATTTGTCAATAAATTCCCGAATGGCGGGCCTTAGATAAATACTTTCGGTGTCCTGAATTGTTTTGCCGATTGCTTTCGCACAGCTTACGGCGGTTTCCAACGGGGACGAATCCCGGTCAATCATAAAGATTTTTTGGCCGTTTAAAGAGCATAGTCCTCCCCTGCCGCCGCCCATGGCGTCTTTCCGTATCGCCACATCGTGTTCGGCAAGAAGCGTCAATAGTTGCCGGGTTATCGTCTGGTAATCCATTCTCTCAAGAAAAAGTCCTGTATTGACCGATAAAACAGAATACACCTGTTCCATCGTAGCGACTGGAACAGAAAAAACAATGATGATTTTAAACAGGCGGGAGACCCCTTTGGCGGATTTACTTGAACAGCGTAAGACGTTGCATCGGCGCGTCAAAGACATTGAAGAAAAATATCAGGCCCTGGAAGATGCGGTGATGCGGCTGCAGCCATTAGCCAATCTGGGAATGGCGTGGGCGATGACGGCCCATGAACTCAACAATCTGCTGATGCCTGTGATTAACTATTCGCAGTTGGCGCTTCAGAATCCGGCCGATGGGGTTCTGTGTGAAAAAGCGATTCAAAAGTCGGTACTTCTGGGTGAGCGGGCAGCGGCGATTCTTGAAAAGACCATGATGCTTGCCAGTGAAACCCCCATGAAAAAGGAAAAGCACTCGCTGGACCTGCTTCTGGATAACGTCTTTATCTGTATCGGGCGTGATTTTAAGAAAGACAAAATTCAGGTGATTCAAGAGGTTGCCGAGCACATTGAAATAAGGGCCGACGGTGTTGCCATTCAACAGGTTTTTATGAACCTGATACTCAATGCCCGACATGCGATGCTGGAAAGGGGCGGCCAACTGAAAATCAGTGCTGAAGAAACGGTAGACGGGACGAGTATTCAGATTTCGGACACCGGCTGCGGGATTGAACCGGATATGCTGAAAAAAATATTCACGCCCTTTTATACATCCGGAAAGGACGGGGGCAATGGCTTGGGGCTGGCTTTTTGCCGGAAAGTGATTGAAGCTCACAGCGGTTTTATCACGGTAGAGTCGGATCCCGGATGCGGAACCCGCTTTAAGATTATGTTGCCAAAATACACGATATAAGGTATAAGTCCGTGCTGTAGGATTATACCATGGGAAATATGTGTAATATATTGGCGGCTACTCTTTTCGGTCATTTGTGGCAAACCGTCTTCATGCTGCTGTTGCTGAGTTGCTCGGCTTTTTTTTCGGGTTCAGAAACCGCTTTTTTTCATCTGTCGCGACGCCAGGTACGCCGGTTTTCACAGTCCACGGTTCGGCTGGAACGGTTGATCGCGTTGATTCTTTCGGATCCCAATCGATTTCTTACGGCTTTGCTGCTTGGGAATATGGCGGTTAATGTTCTTTTTTTTGCCGTGTCGAGTATGTTGTCACTTCAAATTGGTCAATCGTCAGGGGCTCTGGCGGGGACTTTTTTTGCCGCGGCGTGCTTTCTTTTGCTTCTGTTATGCGGGGAGATGCTGCCGAAATCACTGGCCTATTCGAATTCGAAGCGTTTCAGTCTGATTGCCTCGCCAATCTGCTATTTGCTGGTTCGCGTGCTGGGTCCGCTTCTGAAAACACTGGATGTGATACTCATTCAACCGTCGATTCGTCTTTTTGTCCGTTCGCAAAAGACGACAGGCGTTTCCGTTAACCAATTGCGAACGCTGCTGGAGTCATCGCGCCGCCGAGGGCTGATCAGCCATGATGAGAACCAACTTCTGGGCGAGATATTAAAGTTCAGCTTTTTAAAGGCTCGCCATGTGATGCAGCCTCGCGTTGAAATGCCCGCCTGCTCCATCGATGCCCCCGTTGACCGGATCAAACAGGTGATGTATCAAGAAAATCTGGTCAAAATTCCTGTGTATACTAAAGATATCGATTCGGTCGTTGGGGTTGTGCATTTGCGAGACTTCTTTTTGAATCCGGACCGCCCTGCCGCCTCGCTTGTTCGCACGGTGCATTTCGTTCCGGAGCAGAAAACGGTCGAATCATTGATTGAATTCTTTAAAAGAACGCAGACGGACATTGCCGTTGTTGTGGATGAATACGGCGGTATCGCAGGCTGGGTTCAACTGGAGGATATTATCGAGCAGTTGCTGGGTTCGATCGAGGATGTCGGCGAACAGGAGCCTATCGAACAAATCGGACCGATGACCTACCGTCTGCTTGCCGATCTTTCGATTTATGACTGGAGCGATGCATTCGGTATTGATATTGAGGACCGGCGGCTGACGACGATCGGCGGCTTTGTGACGGCTATTCTGGGGAAAATCCCGAAACAGGGAGACGTTGCGATGTTCAAAAATATGAAGTTTACAGTTGAAAAAGTTGGCACGAATCGAATTCATTCGATTATCTTGTCATTGGAGCCCCTTGTTGAGGTTGATTCCAAGTAATTTTTAATAAAAAGCATATGATCCAACTGATTTTACAATTGTGTTTGATTGTTTTTTTGATTCTGCTTGGCGGCTTTTTCGCAGGGAACGAAACGGGTGTTTACCGCCTGAGCCGGTTTCGTCTGCGAATCGGGGTTGAACAGGACAAGTCCGCTTTTAAGCTATTGTTTTCCATTCTGCGGGACGGTCAGGGTTTAATGCTTTCCCTGCTTCTGGGGAATAATCTGGCCAATTATTTCGTGACTTATTTCGTAACAGTACTCATTTTTACCAGCGTCAATGACCATCATTGGGCGGAAGTCTATGCGACGGCAATCCTGACCCCCGTTTTATTTGTTTTTGTCGATATCATTCCAAAAAATTTATACTATCACAAGGCGGATACATTAATGCCGTCTCTGGTCTGGTTCAGTTGGTTTTTTTATCGCGTCTTTAGGCTTTCCGGTATGGTCGGAATTTTAAAGGGAATATCCAGAACGTTATCGTTTGTGCTCCGTCTTGATGTTGACACCGCCAAGGCGGTTGATGCGACCCAGCGGCATCAGGTTCATCAGATTATTCATGAAACGCAGGAGGAAGGTCTCCTGTCGGAATCGCAAAAAGATATGATGAACCGTCTAATCGATATTGGCGATGTTTCCGTTGCTTCGGTCATGATTAAACTAAAAGCCGTTGAGATGATTTCTATTGACTCGGGCTATTTGGCACTGGTGGAACATCTCAAAGAAAACACACATACCCGGCAGCTTGTTTATGAAAATGAAAGAAGCCGCATCGTCGGATTTATTCGGATTTATGATGTACTCGAAAAGTATGACTCTCTCAATAATCTCAACGATGTGACCGTTGAGCTGACCGAGATCAATCGCAACAGTTCAGTTCTTGAAGCGATTAACCTGTTGCGTCATCAGCATGCGAAAATCGGGCTTGTCGTTGAACGATCTAAAGCATCCAAAAAAGCCGTCGGAATCATTACCATTGCGGATCTGATTGAAGAATTGACCGGCGAATTAAATCCATAGCATCAAAACGTGCGGTCATAAACAGCGACGGTGATATCGTTGATACATCGCCGCGTCGTGCCGTTGCCGCCTTCGGTCAGTATGCTGAAGATGATGTCGCCCTGGGCTGTTTTGCATATCCCTGAAAAAGAATGGACTCCTGCGATATAGCCGGTTTTGCCAAGTATATTATTTTTGTAGGGTGCCTGCCGAAAATATTTGGAAATGGTGCCGTCGGTCCCCCCTACCGCCAGAGAATTACACAGTAATTCGCCTGTATCGTCGGTGTAAACATCCCTTAAAACCGCGACCAGTGCCGTTGGCGAAAGCTGGTTTTTTCGACTCAGGCCGCTGCCGTCATCCAGTACAAACTGTTCAGGGGCAACTCCCAGCGATTGCAGATACCTGGAAACCAGTGTCCGTCCATGGGGCCATTCGCCGTTTATATGCCCTTGTGTGTTTTCTGCCGAGATTGTCTTGATGAGGCATTCGGCGGCCAATCCGAGGCTGTCTTTATTGCAGCGTGCCAAAACATCTCTAATGGGCGTTTGAAATGTTGTCAATATCCGGATGGAATTGTCATGTTTTACATATTTCTGGAGAATTTTCCCCCGAATTGAGATACCTGCCTGCTTGAGCCGGTCGCTGAGAATCGAGGCAAAAAGGCTTTGCGGGTTCTCAATGGCAACGTCAAAACCAGCCTGCGTATTCAACTTTCCTTTTACCAAAAGCTTATTGGGAACCGAGTTTCGATAGGCACCGACGGCACTGGAGCCTTTTGAAATCAGTTTTAGCTGATTGATTAAGGTCACATAGGAATTGTTCGGTTCCATTTTCAGCGTCGGGATGTTATTGACTCGCTCGGCGGTAATATGAACGCAATTATTATAAAAATTCAGGCCGCTGACTTCACACGCATACCATTGATTGAGCTGTTCCGGCGGCCAGGAAGGATGAACTCGGTTGTTATCAAAAAAACTAACATCGATAACCACATCGTTTACCGCCTTGATATCAGCCTTTCTCAACGCGGCAATAATTTCCTCAAAGATCCTGTTTACCGACCGCGGGTCCTGCGGGTCAAGTTTAGGTTCAGCCAACAGCGGGTCTCCTGCGCCGATGATGACCAAATTATTGTCAAGCACCCCCACTTTTGTCTGGAAAACATAATCCGGGCCCAAATAATGCAGCGACGCGGCGGTGGTAACCAGCTTCATATTGGAAGCCGGAATCATGGGCTTGTCCGCATTTTTCTGGTAGAGGGTTTTGCCGCTTTGGGCATCCACGGCCAAAATCGCGAAGACGGTTTTTTCCTGTTTAGCCTGTTGAATAATGCGGGTGATTGAATCTGCCCGGCAGAAACCGGATATATAGCAGACACTTAAGCATAAAACCAGGATTTTTCTTTTACATCCATACATGGGGTACATTTTTTAACATATCTATTCGGGAAATTCAAGGCACTGGCGGCAGTTATTTCGAAAAATATGCTAAAATCGGATATGGTTGTTTTTAATATAATTAGGACTTGATATGATTTTTTGCTGCCTTTTTCGGTATCCGTTGTGTCTAATCCAGTGTTGAAGACGGGGACTCAACGACAGGGATGAGCAAGCCGGGGAGCGACAAAAAGTCCCCTATATACTGGATAACTTCCATAAATTTAATATAATCCGAGGGTTTGACAACATAAAAGGAACAACCCTGCTCATAACAGAGCTCAATTTCGTGCGGGTTATTTGTTGTGGTGAGCATAATCACCGGAATTTTACTTAACTCCGGATTTTTTTCTATTGCCCTGAGCACGTCGATGCCATTGGTTTCCGGCATTTTAATATCCAATAAGAGGATATATTGGCCGGGTTTAAATGTTTCCGGGATGTCGGATTTTCCGTTCAGGTATGCTAACAATTCCCGGCCATCCGGAAAATGGATAATATGAGCATCTACACACGTACGCCAAAGATTCTTTTTTAAAAGCGCAACATGTCCCCTGTCGTCTTCCGCTAATAATATATTCAAATTTGAGGAGATTACCTTACTCGTCATACTTTTAGTATATCAGGAAATTACCGCAGGGACTTCAACAATTGAAAGAAAGTGCCTGATTCGATTCATGGATTCGACAAATTTTTCATGGTCCACCGGTTTAACGACAAACATGTTACAGCCTAATTTTTGACTTTTGTCGATGATTTGTTGGTTGTCGGCGGTTGTCAAAATGATAACAGGGATTTTTTTCAATTGAGGGTCTGTTTTAATGAATTCGAGCACTTCCAATCCGCCCACTTTGGGCATACGAATATCAAGAATTAATAAACAGGGATGTTTCGAATGCGGAAAGGCGGGATCTTTGAGTTGATTTAGAAAATCAAGCGTTTGCTGACCATCGATAAAACGAACCACGTTATTGGCAATCCCGGTGCGGAGCAGATTTCTCTCCATCAGCGAAAAATGGCCGTCATCATCCTCTGCAATCAAAATAATGGCATCATCCCGCACGATAAACAGCTCCTTTCGGATTCATTTAAGTTAAGGATCGCCAATGATGTCATCCTTCATCACTAATCATAATGGATTCGTAAAAAAAGTCAAAGTGAATATTTAAAATATAATACACCTATCAATTCACGTAAAAGGCGCTTTAATTTCCGAAAAGATGGGATTCCGGGATTCTGGATTAGCGGATTTGTTATTTTATCCGTTATAGCAACCAAATATCCTTCTGCTATCCGTTAAATACGGCCGGGGCGGATATTTCGAAAGACCATTATTTTTTTTTGCGTCCTTCCTAAAAGCTAAGATATTTTAGATAAATCAGTTATGAAATGCTATATATATAGATATGGGGCGTCCTTAAATATTCTTGTTTTCGTCCGGTTGACACCCGCCGAAATGACTGATATACTTTTGATGACGTGAGACAATGGAATTTGAATCTATCGGCTTTCTTTGCCGTGGCGGGCTTCCGGGATATCTGTGGATGAATGTTCCGGAAGCTTTTTTTGTAACGCTTTTTGAAAAAAGAACTTGAATATGCAACACAAGGACGTCCAAAAAGGTGTTTTTCAGGCTGAAGTTCTCAGTAATCAACAAATTCGCCAGTGCTATTATCGGTTGAACCTTCTTTTTGATGCTCACGGCAGCCGTCTTTTTCAGCGAGTTATTCCCGGTCAGTTTTTGCAGTTAGACCTTAGCCCTGTTGCCTTGCCGGATATCAAACAAATCCCGGAGCATCTGAAAGATGCGGCTGTCAGAGGCGTAATGCTTCGCCGCCCTTTCAGTTTTTCTGATGTTGTTGTGACCCCTTCGACGGAGGGTCCTACTGTAAAAGTTGAAATCCTGTATTGTGTTCTTGGGCCTGCGACAGTTCGAATGATGAGCCTCAAAAAAGGAGACAGTGTGAGCGTTTTGGGCCCTCTGGGGAATGGATTTTCGATTTCTGAAAACCTTACTGATGCACTTTTAATCGCGGGCGGTATGGGGTCGCCGCCAATTCTGCATTTGGCGGGCTATTTAAAGCGTCATCATCCTGATGTGAATACCGTTTGTTTTGTGGGGGCTAAAAGTTGTGCCGATTTACCTTTTACCGTCAAGATCGGCAATTTCAAGGGATTGATTCTTGAAGAATTTGAATTAATCGGTGCGCCTTCCCATATTGCAACCGATGACGGCTCCGCAGGCTTCGATGGATATGTGACGGATTGTTTAAGGCACTGGCTTGAGAAAAATAGTGTTGATTCGGCCAAAACGACGATTTTTGCGTGCGGCCCGGAGGCGATGCTGGCCGGTACCGCAAGACTGGCACAGGATTTTTCACTCCCCTGCCAGGTCAGCATGGAACGAATGATGGCCTGCGGCATCGGATTATGCCAAAGCTGTGCCGTAGAAGTGAAGGAAACCAAAAATCAGACAGCGTATCAGTTGTGTTGTAAAAACGGGCCTGTATTTGATGCTAAAAAGGTAGTTTTTCGCATTTGAAAAATGGAAAAGAATGCTAATTTACAAATAAATTTCGCGGGGCTGCCGCTTGCCAGTCCCGTAATGACTGCTTCCGGGACGTGTGGTTATGCCGACGAGTTGCTGGAGTTTATGAACTTGTCCAAAATCGGGGGAATTGTCACTAAAAGCATTTCTCTTGAGCCCAGAGCCGGTAATCCAACGCCTCGAATTGTGGAAACCAGTTCAGGAATGCTGAATGCGATTGGGCTTGCAAATATGGGGCTGGAGCGGTTTTTAGAGGAAAAAGTCCCGATTCTGGAGAAGCTGGATACCAATATCTTTGTGAATCTTGCCGGACAAACGATTGATGAATACGTAACCGTTGCCAAGCGGCTTGCACAGGAAGAGGCGATTGACGGTTTTGAGCTGAATATCAGTTGTCCCAATGTCAAAAAAGGCGGTATAACCTTCGGAACGGACCCCGTTTTGATTGGTGAGATTACCGCTGCCGTCAAAAAAGCTTGTTGCGGCAAACCCTTGATGGTCAAGCTGACGCCGGCCGTAACGGATATCAGTGTTACGGCCAGGGCCGCCATTGAAGCCGGAGCAGATGCCCTGAGCCTGGTCAATACCTTTACGGCCATGGTGATTGACATTGATTCCCGCAAACCCGTTCTGGCTAATCGCACCGGCGGTCTGAGTGGGCCGGCGATAAAACCTATTGCGGTCTATCTTGTCAACAAAGTCTATCATGAGGTCGCCAAAGACGCGAATATCCCGATTCTGGGGATGGGCGGAATTGTGACGGTTTCAGATGCTCTTGAATTTATCATTGCCGGGGCTACTGCGGTGGCGATTGGAACCTCGACATTTGTGTATCCGGATACGGCCCAAAAAGTGGCACAGGGACTTGGAGAGTACTGTAAAAATAAAGGGATTTGTGATATTCGGGAATTGATTGGCAGCTTGCGTTAAGTTCTCTGAACCAGTATAATGAGTGCAGTTTAAAAAATCCAACATTGAATTGTCAGAGGATTGGAAACAAAAGAAAGGATTCAATGGCCCAAGCGAATGTTTTGAAACTGTTACTGGACTATTTTCCAACAGCCATTGACACGGGACAGTGTATCGTTTTTATCAGTGAGAACTGGCGTGTTGAACTGCGGGAACATCAAAATCCCTGTTTTGGACAGCATGGTAAAAACATTCCGGTGATTCGCGTGAAGGTCTTCAAAAAAGCGCTCAACGGTGAATTTCTGCAGGGACATTATGAAGACTTTCAAATCGAGTCCGTGAGCGAACTGGCCAATCAAATCGAACGTTATGTTCAGCATGCCGTAGGACAGAATATCCGGGAGAATTAATTGAGACGAATGGACACCTGATGAGCGGGGACACGGCAAAGGGGATTCATATAACGGTCAAGGTCGTTCCCGGCAGCAGTCGAACGGAAATCGCGGGACTCTATAATAACATGCTGAAAATCAAGGTGGCCGCCGTAGCCGAAAAGGGAAGGGCTAACAAGGCGTTACTGGAGTTCTTAGCCAGGCAATTAGGGATTCGGAAAAATGCGTTGCGAATCACAAGCGGACAGACAAGCGGTATTAAACACATATGGCTCGAAGGAGTAACGAAAAAGGATGTTGAAAAGCTCTGCCCATAAAACAGGAATATTGCCGCGAACAGCGCATTTATGCCTCTTTCTTGTTTTCATTCTATCCCCGTCTGGTGACAGTTATGCTGAGATATTGGCCAATCATAACAAACGGGGACTGCGTGCCTACACGATCGAAGGTGTTTTGCGGCTGCACGAAGAAGAAATCGATTTGGGGACCGCCGCGTTGATTTTGTCACGGGACTGGGGAACGAATAAAACCTCGCATGTCTATCGGCGAAAAATCGATGACATGGCGGAGGAAATTCTCAAACGCATGAAAAAGGAACATGTTCCAACGGATTATCACGCGATTCCCGCAATCAATGCCTATTTGTTTGATGAATTGGGATTTGCAACGGTGGATAACGCCGATAATCCGGATGATTTGTTTCTGCACATTGTGCTGGAAAAAAAGCAGGGATACTGCCTGAGCCTGTCGGTTCTGTATCTGGCGATTGCCGAACGGCTTGGACTCCAGATGTATGGTGTTGTGGTGCCGGGGCATTTTTTTGTCCGCTACGATGATGGCCATAAGCGGTATAATATTGAAACAACCTCGAATGGTGCCATTGCTCCCGATGAGCACTATACCGAGCAGTTTAAGCCGCCCAAACAGCTTAAGACACTGTACATGAAAAATCTGACTAAGAAACAAACACTGGGATGTTTTTTTAACAATCTGGGGAATTGCTATCTGGCTGTCGGTGACACGCAGAAAGCCTTTGAAATCCTGACAAGCGCTGTTGAAATCAATCCGCTTCTTTCCGAAGCTCATATGAATCTGGGGAATATTTACTTACAGAAAGAAATGTTTCCGGAGGCGATTAACAAATATGAGCAGGCGTTATCAATTCTTGGGCGAGACGCCAACGCTTTCAATAATCTTGGAACGGCTTATATGCAGATCGGGGAATACGGAAAAGCGGAATCCTGCTACAAAACCGCACAAAGCATCAACCCGGAGAATGTTGATACGTATCGAAATCTCGCCAGAGCCTTGTATATGCAGGACAACGATCAGGCGGCGATTGCTCAGCTTCGGGGCGCTCTGGCGCTGAATCGGGATGATGTTGAAAGTATGATATTGCTTGGTCAAATTTATCAAAAACTTAAACAAATACCCGAAGCACTCATGCGGCTTCAAAAGGCTGTCCGATTGGAACCATCAAATTTATCGGCGCAAACAGCGTTGGGGTATCTTTACCTTGAAACCAATCAGGCCCAAGAGGCATTAAAGCAATTTCAGGCGGTACTTGATTACCACGGGGATGATGCCCACCTGTGGTTTGGAATGGCCCAGGCTTATCATCTTGCGGGATACACAGACGATGAAATACGGGCGTACGAAAAAACGCTCGCTCTTTCGCCGAATCTGGTCGCTGCTTTGCAGAATGTCGGCAATGCTTATTTTACAAAGGAGATGAACGACGAAGCCATTTCCACATACCAAAAAGCCGTCTTGCTTGAGCCTCAAAATTCGGTATTGCACTATAATCTGGCGGTGATGTTAGCCAAAACACAGCAACACCAGCAGGCGGTAACCGAATTTTTGAAAGCGATACAGTTCAACCCCCAATATGCAGAGGCCTGTCATGGGATTGCGATTTCGTATTATCAATTGGGAGAGTATGAATTTACGAAAATATACGCACAAAAGGCCAAAGCAATGGGTATGGATATTCAGGAAATACTTTTAAACCCGAAATAAAACATACACATACAGGAGAGAATACAATGAAAAACGGATTCAGGAAAATCATTTCAATGATCGTTATCGGTTTGCTGGTACTGATAGTTGTCGCGGCCCTGCTGATCAATATTTTCGGCGATGTCGCTTTAAAGACCGGCGTTGAAACCGGTGCCAGTAAAGCAATGAAGGTTGACGTAACGCTGAATGATATTTCGTTGGCAATTTTAGCTGGCAAACTCAATATGAACAGCCTTGTCGTTGAAAACCCGGAAGGCTATCAGAACCCGACATTTCTTGAGTTGGGACACGGTTTTGTAGATTTGAAGATAACGAGCTTATTGAGCGATACGATTGAAATTGAAAAAATTCAACTGGACAATGTCAGTGTAACGATTGAGCAAAAAGGGCTAAGCAATAATCTTAAGGAAATTCTCAATAACCTGCCGAAAGCCGAACCCACTGAGGAAAAGCCTGCCGAAGAAAAAACCGGCAAAAACCTGCTGATTAAACAACTGGACATCGAGAGCGTTAAAGTAACGGTTAAACTGCTTCCTGTTCCCGGGCGTGCGGATAACCTGACACTGGACCTTGCTCCGATTCATATGGAAAATATCGGCTCAGGAGAAAAAATCAATACGCCCCAACTTGTTTCGAAAATCCTTCTGGCGATTGCCGGTGCAATCGCGGAGAAGGGAAAAGGTGTTCTGCCATTGGATATGATCAATTCAATTGGTGATCAGCTTAGTGAGCAGGGACAACAACTTCTTGAGGCCGGTAAAGACGTGGGCACCGGAATTATCGAAAGCGGCAAGGACATTGGGAAAGAAGCCACTGATGCCTTAAAGGGATTGAATCCGTTCCAAAGGAAAGAGGAATAAAAGACCGTGTCATTCCGAACGAAGCGAGGAATCTGTTAAAAACAGTTCACGAAGCGGTTCCTTCTTTTTGAGGATTTTGCCGAATACCATGCCATGTGAGAAACCGTCTAAAACCGGTGTTATTCTGCATTCAGGAGCCATCGGGGATTGCCTGTTGACACTGCCGCTGGCGGCGTTCATCAAAAAAATCTATGCGCTTCATCGACTTGATTTCATCGGTCCGAGCGAATATATCAACTTTTATCCGGGGCGTACTTGTATCGATACGGTGATTTCAATGGACGGGCTTGATTTGCATCGACTCTTTGAAGAGCCCCGTTCTTTTGAATTATCCGACAATGACCGATTGGCAAGCACGTTTAGCCGATATGAGCAGGTTGTCAGCTTTCTGGGATTTGACCACCCTGCTTTCGAAAAGAACCTGTTGTTTACGGTTCACAGCACCCATTCGGCTGAGGTCACCTTAATTCCTGCCAAGCCCGGCTCCAACAAGGCAATCCATGTTTCGGATTATTACCTGGATTTTTTCAATCAAGAACAGCAACTTGAAGCCGCATTCGAGCCGGAGCTGACAACAGTATCTCCTTTGCCGGATGATTATCTGGCGGGCAGTCATCTTTTGGAACAGATTCATGTGGATTCGGAGCAGCCGGTTGTTGTGATTGCGCCGGGAAGCGGGTCCCGCAAAAAATGCTGGTATTGGGAGAATTTTTTTCAGACGGCCTCCGATTTGAAATCCAATGGCGTCCAGCCGGTATTCCTGTTGGGGCCTGCCGAGCAGGAACGTTTTGAGGATGCGGCACTTCAGACAATCCGCCAATTTCCGGTTCTGGAGAATCTGTCTCTGACACAGGTTTTGCAGGTTTTGACGCAGGCGGATGTATTCCTGGGAAATGACAGCGGCATCGGGCATCTGGCGGCGGGTATGGGTAAAAAAGCAGTTATTCTGTTTGGTCCGACTAATCTGGTTCAATATGCCCCGCGCGGTAAAAATGTGGTCATTCAGCATCTACCACAAGAAAATTTTAACCATTTTGTGTCTAAATCGCAGGCCGGGATTGTCAAAACACTGCTCGCAATGCTCTAAAGGGCGTCCTGATTCTTATTCAATCAGTATTTGACGTACAGGCAAGGCATGTTATAATTTGCACCAATAAGATAATAAGAACAGGATTCTATACTATGCCAAAAAAGACAGTGAAAGAAATCGCCGACCATGTTGGCGCCGAAATTATCGGGGATGCATCCGTTGTGATTGAATCGGCCGCGACGCTGGACAGTGCCGGTCCCGGCCAGATCACTTTTTTGAGCAACCCGAAGTACACCCCGCGTGTTAAAACGACTCAAGCGGCAGCCGTTCTCGTTGCCCGGCAGGTTCAGACGAACGCCTGCCAGATTGTTACCGAAGACCCCTACTACGCGTTTATGCAGGCGGTTGTGCTGCTCCATGGACATCGTCAGCATCCGCAAACGGGCCTCAGTCAACAGGCCAATATTGCGGCCTCGGCCAGGCTTGGCAAAAATTGTAATATTCATGCGTTTGCTGTTGTCAGTGAAAATGCGGTCATCGGCGATAATTGCCAAATCTACTCCGGCGTTTTTGTCGGCCCGAATGTGACTATCGGAGACGACTGTGTCTTGTATCCGAATGCGGTGATTTATGACGGATGCCAAGTCGGCAATCGGGTCATTGTTCAATCGAATGCGTCCGTCGGTCAGGACGGTTACGGTTTTGCCACGCATAAAGGCGAACATCACAAAATTCCTCAGATCGGCATTGTTATCTTAGAGGACGATGTGGAAATCGGTTCCGGCTGTGTCGTCGAACGCGGGACGCTGGACAATACCGTTATCGGCAAGGGCAGCAAGATTGGTGATATGGTCGCCATCGGCCACGGCACGAAAATCGGACCGCATTGTCTGCTGGTGCCGCAGGTCGGCGTGGCCGGTTCGGTCGAGATGGGGCATCACTGCGTGCTCGGCGGCCAGGCCGGGATTGTAGGGCATCTTAAAATCGGGAATAGGGTCACTATCGGCGCACAAGCAGCGGTCATCAATAACGTGCCGGATGGCGCAACAATTTTGGGTGCCCCCGCCATTGACGCCAACAAAGCCAAACGTGCCTATGCTCTGATTGAAACGCTGCCCGAAATGCGGCAAAAATTACGCAAGCTGGAAAAAGAAATAAGCAAAAGCAGAACCGAAGGTTCGTAATATAATAGCCGGAGGTGAAACCTCCGGAAAGAATGCTTCTTCGCTTATGTTAGCCCCGAAGGGGCCACAATATGAACGTATGACACAACCAAAAACACTGGGTTTGATTGCAGGACAGGGACGACTGCCCTTTCTGGTGGCCGACGGCGCTAGGCGTGCCGGATGTAAAGTTGTCTGCATCGGACTGGCTGACAGTGCCGAGCCGTCATTGGCCGAGCATGTGGATGTGTTTTTTGACGGCGCCATCGCCCGCCCCGGCGGATGGATGCGGAAACTTCGCAAACACGGCGTCTGTGAGACGATTATGGTCGGCCGGGTTGCGAAAACGAAAATCTACACCCCGCGGCGAATCCTGAAATACCTGCCGGACTGGCGGGCGATGCGAATCTGGTATTGGCGACTGCGAAAAAAAGACAAACGAAACGATACGGTTTTATGCGCGATTGCTGACGAATTTGCCCGCGGCGGCATTATCCTGGAGGATTCGACGATGTATTGCAAAGAACACCTCGCCACCGAAGGCGTCATGACAAAATGCCAACCCCCTGCCTCCGTTTGGGAGGACATCAAGTTCGGCTGGGAGTTAGTGAAGAAAGTCGGCGAACTGGACATCGGGCAGGCCATCGCCGTCAAGGAACGCGAGATCATCGCCGTCGAGGCCATCGAAGGAACCGCCCGCATGATTCAGCGCGCCGGCGAGCTTTGCAAAAAAGGCGGCTGGACACTGCTCAAGTCCGCCAAGCCCGATCAGGACATGCGATTCGACGTGCCGTGCATCGGCACCGATACGATTCAAAGCCTCAAAGATAACGGCGCTACCTGTGTCGTTGTGCAAAAGCAAAAAACCATCATCATCGACAAACCCGAAACCCTCGCCCTCGCCGACAAACTCAACATCGCCGTCGTAGGCTATTAACCGGGAACACAGGCGTCTCGCCCGCAACAAAAGCGTGGAGCGGCAACGACACGATATAAGAAAAGCAAAATTCCATAAGCCCGTAGGGCTTCTAATAATAATAGCCGCGGGTGAAGGGAGCAAAGCGACCGGAACCCGTGGACGGGAGTACAGTCCACCTACCGACCCCATCGGGGTCGAATATCGGATTTTATTACCCGAGGGTGGCACGGTCAAGCTTTGCTTGGCCGTGAATGTGTCGTTACCCGATTCCATGAATTGAGAAAACCAAACTTTTGACTTGTTCGATCACCTGTTCGACGAGGGGAGCGACGTTTTCTTTTTGCTCTTTTGAGGGAATCAGGACGCGGTCGCGGAGGCCTGCGCCGTTAGTCCATTCGGTACTTTCCAGCATCACCCCGCCCATGCCTGCGGTTGCGTCTGCGGCCATTTGTTCGCCGCACAGGGCCGTCCAGACCAATGCCCACGCCCGCACGGCATTGTCCACATTGTAGCCTCCCCCGCCGGTGGCCAGAATGGGTTTATCAAACGCCAGCAGGTTATTGATGACATCGACAAAGACGTTATTGGTCAGTGAAAGCCCCGCCAGCGGGTCGCCCGCCAGTGTATCGGCTCCGGCCTCCAGCATAATCACATCCGGCCCGTAGGCACGAATCAATGGAATCACCACGTCGCCAAATGCCTTGAAATAAATGTCATCATACGCCCCAATCGGCATCGGCAGGTTGATCGCATACCCTTTGCCTTCGCCGGTTCCGATCTCATCGACGAATCCGGTACCCGGAAACAGCGTCCGGCCATCCTGATGCATCGAAATCGTCATGACATCGTTGCGCCCATAAAACGCCGCCTGCACACCATCGCAGTGATGCACATCAATATCGACAAAACACACCCGTTTGCCCGCATCGACGAGTTTCATGCAGCCCAGCACCACATCGTTGACATAACAAAACCCCCCCGCACGGTCGGGAAAGGCATGGTGGTATCCGCCGGAAGGATTAAACGCGATGCGGGCCTTGCCTTCGGCAATCAGCGCCGCGCCCGTCATGGTCGCCCCCGCCGCCAGGGCCGCGTATTCATACATCCCATGAAAAACCGGACAGTCGCCTGTGCCGAGGTTCATCATCAGCATCTCATATTCATATTCGCCCTCGCCGGCCCGCTGCAGCGCCCGCAGGTATTCCGACGTGTGAAATTGCCGTAATTGGTCAAACGTTGCCGGCTGCGGCGGGACCTCGGTTTTATCCCCGCCGGTCAATAAGCCCATCGAATGCAGCATCTGCCGGACCTTGCCCGCACGGGAGGTCTTGAACGGACACGCCTCCGGATACGGATACTGCTCCAGTTCCCGGCTGTGAATAAAAACTTTTTGTTGGGTCGTTTCGCTCATGACCGAATTATACCCGTAGCTCTCTCCCTTTTCAAGGGGGAGTGTCACGAAGTGACGAGGGGGTTATTTATCCACAGATTCCACGGTTTTTTAAAGAATTGTCATTCCGACTGGAGCAATGCGAAGTCAGAGCGTAGCATTGCGCAACGGAGGAATCTATTTTTCAGTAATTTCTTTTAAGAACCAAAGGTTCGCTGGATTATTATCCGACATCCAAACACCCGCAAAACAAATCATCACTCAAAAGCCCCTTCTAAAATCAAAAGATCAAAAATCCCCAATTTTACTGTTCACTCCTCACTGATGACCGTTTACTGAATATATCCACCCTGTCCACTTCGTCCATCAAAATCGCTAATCCAAAAGCCTATCAGGCTTAAATAACAATAGCCGCGGGTGAAGGTCGCAGACCGAAACCCGTGGAAAACAATCCCCCAACAACCCACGACCCCAACAGCCTGCTTTGAGCACAGCCGAATGGATTCCATATCGCACATATTCTCCCTGTCTTGAGGAAGGCGGAGCGTAGCGGAGCCTTGCTCAAGACACATCGCCGCGAATGCCGCTGGGGCCATATAATCCAGGCTGCTGTGCGGCCGATAGTGATTATAGTCCATCCGCCAACGATCCGCATCGTAGACTCGAATACGGCGGTTCTGTGTGTCGTAATCGAATTCGGCAACTAAGCTATCCTGATCGTCATGGATTTTACTAATTCGATTTTCATAATCATATGTGAATCGATACCCATCCTTATCGTCCGTTAAATTACCGGCATCATCGTAATCAAGATTGGCTGAATCGATAGAAGTGTATCGGTTGGTGGTGGTATCCACGGAATATGAGTCACTGGAGCCATCCCGCAGTGTCTGACTGCCGTCACGATTGCCCAAGTCGTCCATCGCAAACGCTTCATAAACATTCGTCAGATGATTAACCAGGTAATCGGCTCTCGTTACCCGATCCAGATCATCATAATCAAGATTAAATTTGGTTATCGAAAATGGCGTAAAATCTGTAAAAAAGCGGGCTTGGCTGAGTTGAGATTCCATGATCTTCGAAAAACATTCTGTTCGTTGCTGGCACAGAACGGTGTTTCAACTGCGGTCACCCAGCGATTGTTAGAACACTCATCTCCAAATCTGACGAACAAAATTTACACAAATATTGACCCTGTGCTGAGGCAATCAGTTGAGAAATTGCCGATTAGTAAGTGGTTATGACCTTTGTTATCCAACGTGAAACAATAAGATTTGCACGAAAACTATTGATATTTATTCATAAATGTGGTAATAATCAAGAACTATGTTCAAGCAAAAAGTGACAATATGGCTTGTGGGGCTAATATGTTTTAGTTCCGCAGGTGGCTTTTCTAAAGTCATATGCTGTGGTTCTGATGGGCATATTGCGTTGGAACCGGTTTTTCATAAACATTGCGAGTGCCCCAAGCCCGATGAAACCAGTAGTCAATGTCGACTTTCCGGGCCTATTATTGAGTCTATGCCTGGTCACGGGCATTGTACCGATACAGTAGCAATTTCAGGTGTTATTATTTCCGTACGGAAAAATATTAAGTCCTCAACAGATAAACTTATTGCTACAAAGATTACTTCGAAAACAACGTCACTTTATTGCCCCACTCTTTTAAGCCATTTTTTGGCTCGAGGGTCTAAATTATCATCATTCCATGAACCTTTGCGGACCGTCATTCTTCTGACGTGATCTTCCATTACCCTATTCTTTCCTAATTTCCCAAATATTCTGCAATGGTGGTCTATCCATATAGCGGAATCTTCTGTGCTAAGTGTCTATTTTAAGGAATGTCATTTATGAGGATTCGAAAGTCTGTATTTGTCTTACTTGCCTTACTATTCATCGGGTGTGCTCAACAACACACTACGAGAATAAGCAAAGAAACGAACCATGACACCGGCCAATACCCTGCGGCATCTGTTTCTCGGGTGAGTAAACAACCTGTGGATGAAATTGTCGTCGATTCCAACGGTACTTTGCCGCTCAGGCAGGTACTGGCATTGACTTTGATTCACAATCCGGAATTAAAGGTTTTTTCGTTAGAAACCAGAGCCACCCAGGCACGGGAATTACAGGCCGGGTTATGGCCGAATCCGGAAATAGACATTGAAGCGGAAAATGTCGGGGGTACAGGAGAACTGAGCGGTTTTGATGGAGCCGAAACAACCATTCAATTGAGCCAGTTGATCGAGTTGGGGAACAAGTCCCAGAAAAGAAGAAAAGTCGCTTCGCTTGAAAAAGAATTGGCTGGGGTTGACTATGAAAGTAAACGGTTGGAAGTCTTTAGTGAAGCGACAAAAGCGTTTATTTCGGTTTTGAAAGCACAGGAAAAACTTCAGTTGTCCAATGAGTTATTAACGCTTTCCGAAAAATCGTTTGAGACGGTGACGAAAAGAGTTGATGCAGGAAAGGATTCTCCGGTCGAAAAAACAAGAGCCTCTGTTGTCCTGGCAAATATCAAAATATCAAACCGCCAAGCAAAGCGAGATTTAGAATATGCCAGTAAACAGTTAGCCTCCTTCTGGGGACAGGATAAGCCGCTATTTAGGGAGGCGGCAGGGGATTTATATCGCATCGAGCCATTGCCAACATTAGAAAATTTGATAACTCAATTAAAACAGAATCCTGAATACGCCCGGTGGGAAACTGAGATCAAGAAAAGTCGAGCGGTGCTGGATATGGAAGAATCCAGGGCCATCGGTGACATTACCATTGGTGCGGGCGTTCGACGATTTAACGAAACCAATGACAATGCTTTCGTATTCGGCGTTTCTATTCCTTTACCCGTTTCTGACAGAAATCAGGGGACCAAACAGGAGGCTGTTTATAATTTAGCTAAATCGCACCAATCGCAAAAAGCGGCATGGTTAAAACTGCAAAATGAATTTAATCAAACGTACCAGGAATTTACAAACTCATTCAGTCAGGCCACATCGCTAAAAAACGAGGTCCTTCCTGCTGCCATTGAAATGTTCAATGCGGCCACAAGAGCATACCAGGAAGGAAAAGTGGATTATTTAAATTTGCTGGATGCTCAACGCACACTCTTTGATATCAAAAATGAATATATTGAAAGTCTGGCAGATTCTCATACCGCCAAGGCTGATATTCAGCGTTTTATAGCCAATGAAATCGAACCTGTCAATATTTCAGAAAGTTAGCAATGATATGAAATCCAAAACACTTATTGCAATAATAGTTGTTCTTGCTGTTTGCCTTTTGGGCTATATAGCGGTGCGAGATACACACCCTGATGACCATAAAGATGACCATGCCGAACACGCTGAAATGTCTTATGGCCCTGATGTACACGAAGAGGAAGAACAGGCTATAGAATTAACGCCTGAAGAAATCCAGGAAATCGGTCTGGAAACAGCCGTCGCAGGTAGCGGGGCTATCGATGTTCACATTAATCTGGCCGGCGAAATCAACGTTAATCTGGATCGAATGGCTCATGTGGTTCCTCGTGTAGAAGGCGTTGTGGCCCAGGTCGGCAAGACACTGGGGGATACTGTTAAAGCGGGTGAGGTTCTCGCTGTTATTGAAAGTCAGGAACTCGCAGATGCAAAGGCCGGGTACCTGGCAGCTGTTGAAAGATATGAGATGGCCAAACTTTCTTTTAACAGAGAAGAAAAACTATGGAAAGAGAAAATATCCTCTGAACAGGATTATCTGGAAAAGAAGCAGGCCTTGACGGAAGCAAGCATTGAAATGAGATCGATCGAGCAAAAACTCCATGCGATTGGTTTTGATAAATCGTATCTTGAGAAACTTTCCGGCCAGCCAGAACAGGTTCTGACCCGATTTGAAATTAAAACTCCTTTTGACGGTACAATTATTGAAAAACATATCGTGCTTGGTGAACTGGTTGGTACTGAGTCAGCTGTTTATGTTGTTGCAGATTTAAGTTCGGTATGGGTGGACCTGCAAGTTTACTCTAAGGACCTCAGGCACATTGAGAAAGGCCAAAAGGTAATTATATCCGCTGATTCTGAAATGCCGGATGCCATCGGTATCATTAGTTATGTTGGGCCTGTTTTGGGAACAGAATCCAGAACGGCTTTAGCCAGGGTCGTCCTTGCCAATGAATCAGGAGCTTTCAGGCCAGGGCTTTTTGTGACTGCCAAAGTAGCTGTTTCGAAAACACAAGCAAAAGTTGTTGTGCTCAAAGATGCGATACAATCGCTTGAAGGGAAAAAATGTGTGTTTGTTAAAAATGCTCATGGCTTTGAACCATCATTTGTTGAAATTGGACTTGAAAATGAAAGCCACGTGGAGATTCTTTCAGGTTTGGCGACCGGACAGGAATATGTGACAAAAGGAGCATTTACGTTGAAGTCTAAAATTGTAACCTCAACGCTCGACAGCCACGCTGGACACGGTCATTAAAAGGAGCGAAACTTATGCATCATAAAATAGTTCACATCTCATTGCATTATCGTTTTTTTGTGATATTGGGGATATTGGGGATTACCGCCCTGGGTATCTATCAATATAACCAATTGCCTGTCGACGCTTTTCCCGACATTTCGCCGGTTATGGTTCCGGTCTTTGCCGAGGCGCATGGCATGGCCCCGGAAGAAGTTGAACGATTGATTACATTTCCCATCGAATCGGCAATGAACGGTCTTCCCGGAGTTAAACAGATAAAATCCACCTCAGCATTTGGCATGGCCGTGGTCTATGTATATTTCGAGGATGATATTGGCATCTATTTTGCCCGGCAAATTGTATCAGAAAGACTTAGCGAGGCTCTTTCGCAACTTCCTGAAATGCATGAACCGCCAAGTTTGGGACCCATATCTACCGGTCTGGGACAAATTTTCATTTATTATCTGGCTATGGATGAAGAAGCTGATACGGAAGGCAAAGACCCGGCGACGTATCTTCGTGAAATCAATGATTGGGTTGTGAAGTACCAACTGCAAACGGTACCTGGTGTGACGGATATTCTTTCGATTGGTGGCCATGTGCTTCAGTATCAGATTCGTGTGAATCCTCATTTGCTGAATAAATACAGGGTCGGTCTTGAAGACATAGTTGCTGCGGTTACAGAAAACAATGCCAATGCCGGCGGGCAATTCATGGTGCTGGGCAGTGAGGAATATCTTGTAAGAGGCATCGGTTTGCTGGAAGACCTTGAAGGGATAAGAGATATTCATATAAAGGTGATCAATGGTACTCCTGTCAAAATTAGAGATATCGCTGAAGTTGAATACGGCAAAGAGATTCGCCGGGGTGTCGTTTCTCGAAATGGAAACCAGGAGGTTGTTTCCGGAATCGTCATGAAACTATTCGGAACAAATACATCACAAGCGATCGAACATTTGTACGAAAAAATCCCTGAGGTCCAGAAAGCTCTTCCCGATGGCATTCATCTTGTACCATATTATGAGCAGGCTGAACTTGTCGAACAGGCAACCTGGACGGTGAAAAAGGCACTGCTGCAAGGGGCAGTTTTAGTTGTCGTTGTTTTATTTATATTCCTTGGAAATCTCAGGTCTGCTTTTATCGTGTCACTTGCTTTGCCTTTGTGTGCCTTTATTTCAATTATCCTGATGCGACTGACCGGAATCTCCGCAAATCTAATGTCACTTGGCGGAATTGCTATTGGTATTGGAATGCTGGGCGATGGAGCGATTGTTATGGTGGAAAATATATTTCACCATCTTAACACAAACGCAGGCAATACACTCGCTAGGAAAACGGATATAATTTATGAAGCCGCGAAAGAAGTAACCAAACCGATTATATTTTCTATACTGATTATCATTACGGTATTTCTTCCCATCTTCAGCCTTGAAAATGTCGAAGGTAAGATGTTCTCTCCAATGGCCTTTACATTGTGCTTCGCAATATTTGGTTCCTTACTAATTGCGGTTGTCGCAGCCCCTGCACTGTGTACATATCTATTAAAAGCAAAAATCCATAAAGAATTTGTATTGGTTACATATTTTAAAAAAATCTATAAGCCATTATTGATCTGGGCAATAGTTAACAGGAAAAAAGTTCTGTTTTTTGTGCTTGTCGGGTTTGCATTGAGTCTTTTCTCTGTACCTTTTCTTGGTACAGCATTCATTCCTACGCTGGAAGAAGGTTCGATTCTGATTGGGGTAACAATGGCACCTTCAACATCTCTTGAAAAAGGAACAGAAATTATTCAATCACTGGAAAAAAATATTATTAAATTCCGCGAGGTCGAAGAAGTTATCTCGCGTATAGGTCGCCCAGAAGCAGGCAGCCATCCTCATCCGGTAAATTACTCTGAGATTCACATTGAACTAAAAGAGAAGAAAGATTGGGAAGATTACAAAAACAAAAAACAACTTGTTAATGCCCTTAATGAATCCTTGTCCTCGTATCCTGGTATACAGTTGAATTTTACTCAGCCCATCCAAAATGCCTTTGATGAACTGCTGTCAGGCATAAAGGCTCAGGTGGCAATAAAACTCTTTGGTGAGGACTTAAACGTCCTACGAGATAAATCTACTGAAATCCGGAATGCCATAGACAATATTCCTGGTCTTGTTGATCTTGCAGTTGAACAGAGTTTCGGTCAGCCGCAAATTCAGATAATTGCGAACCGTCAGGCTTGCGGGCGATATGGTATTAACGTCAGTGAGATTTTAAAACTTGTCGAGCTTGCTATCGGCGGTGAAGTAATTGATAATATCTACTTGAATACCCGTCGTTTTGGAATCCATGTTCGGTATCAGGAGCCTTATCGTTCTGATCCAAAAGTCATTGAAAATCTACTGGTTCATGCCGAAAATGGGAATCTAGTCCCTCTTAAAGAAGTTGCCCGGATCAACGAAGTAATTGGTCCGATTCAGATAAACCGAGAAAAAAACCAGAGGCGATGGATCGTCCAAGGCAATGTCAGAGGCAGAGATATTGGCAGTGTTATCGCGGATATCAAGGAGCGTATAAGTGATAAAGTTGATTTGCCTGCTGGTTATTTTATCGAATATGGTGGTCAGTTTGAAAACCAGCAAAGAGCAATGGCTCGCCTTAGCGTCATAGTCCCGGTTGTGTTGATTTTAATATTCCTGCTCTTGTATTTGGCATTTGGATCACTGAAAGAAGCCTCTCTTATTGTTATGAATATCCCTCTTGCTCTAATCGGGGGTATTTTTGGCTTATTTCTAATGAGAGAATACCTTTCCGTGCCAGCTGCGATAGGATTCATCGCTTTGTTTGGTATCGCCGTTCAAAATGGAGTTGTCTTGGTCAGTTACATTAACCAGTTACGACAACAAGGCATTGAAACGAAAGAGGCCATAGTTACAGGGGCCTTACAGCGATTGCGTCCAGTTCTTATGACCGCAATGACAACAGTTCTTGGCCTGATGCCTTTATTGCTTTCAAGGGGAATAGGCTCAGAGGTTCAAAGGCCCTTAGCTTCTGTAGTAGTCTTCGGTTTGACATCCGCAACGGCACTGACCTTATTTGTAATACCTGCGTTCTATCCTTGGTTTGCTATGAAGCTTGATGACGAAGAATAAACTAACACAATTTAATTTTAGGAGGTCAAGATTATGAATTACAGAAACTTGGAAATAATGAAGATTGTTGGAGTTTTACTGGTCAGTATAGCTCTTTGCGGATGTTCAGCTAACCGTGTTTCCCTGACTGACCAAGGCCTTGTATCTGTTGAAAAACAAGATAGTGAGAAAGTTAAAATTCTATGGACTGATGTGTATGAGCAGGATGGTCAAAAATGGATTTATGGTGTACTAAAACAACATGGAATCAGCACCAGTTCTATCAAAACACATGTAGATATTCAGGTGTTAAATCCAGATGGTTCTATTCAAAATGAAACAATAACAGACGATCTATTTGTTCCCCGTAATCGTATTGGCAAAGGCCCAGATTGGAAAAAATTCAGAGTACAACTTCCAGAGGAACTTCCGGAGGATTCTCAGATTAAAATGACAGTTCACAGTGGCAGTCATAAAAAAACAGATATAAAGTCATGAAATCTGAAAGGATGGAGATGTTTATTTTCTATTTTCAGATTGACACCATTATGACTCCACAAACCTGTATTTTCAATTATTCCAAAGGACATTATAAACGGCGGAGTAAAATTGTACCACCTGGCGGAACAAAAATGTACCACCGGGTATCTATATAGCCGAGACCGCCTCGGCTGTCAATCTTCAATCCTTACTTGCTCTTTTTTGCCGTTTGGCTAAGCGTTTACGGCTCTGCTCAAGACGATAACTCTGACCATTAGCCTCGATAATATGAACCTTATGCGTCAGCCGATCCAGTATCGCACCCGTCAATCGCTCAGAGCCACACACCTCCGTCCAACTCTCGAACGGCAGGTTCGTTGTAATAATCAGGCTCTGTCGCTCATAAGCTCTACTGACCACCTCGAACAGCAACTCAGAGCCAGCTTTACTAAATGGAACATAGCCAAGCTCGTCAAGGATCAGCAGGCTCCGGCTGGGCGATGAGGTCATGACCGACCCGACGCAAAGCCAAAAATCGCTGTATTTCGATTATGAGTATGACATGATGAGCCAGTTAACCTACGCCAAAGCCGCCAATGTGGGCGGGCATGAATATATCGAAGAATCCTACACCTATGCCGAAGACGGCAATGTCAGCCAGTTTACCAAAACGACCAAGGATGCCGCCGATCCGGTCGATGCAACAAATACGTATGGCTATACCAACGGCGGTGTCAGTGACCTGATGGACGCCGCGACCGGGGCCGAGCCGTTTACGCTGGATACCGACGAAAACGGCAATACGACCAAACTGCCAACCGATACGACGGTTGGCAATGATGTCATTGAGTACAACTGGGACAATAAGCTGCGGTCGGCCGAGAAGTATGTGGATGCTTCGCGGACCGATTCTATCGCCGTCAAATATGACCCGATGGGCAACCGCGTCTGGAAATCCTCCACGGTGGATGGCGAAACCACCAGCCGGAAATTTATTGTTGACATTTCCGGCGGATTACCTACACTATTGTGTGAAATCGACACCTCCGACGGCTCTTTGAAAAAGTCATACGTTTGGATTGACGATTGTCGATGGACGACTGACGAAGTATTTAAAACAGTCATGCCGCAGGCATTCCACAATTTTGATTTTTGCTCTTTAATATTTGATATTGCTTTGTGAAGATGGTGGTCGATTACAACGACATTGACGAATACATCTGTGTCGCCAACAGCTATACCTATACGCCGTTCGGCAGCCATTACGACGGCGAAGGCCCGGCCGAAACGCTGGACAATCCCTTCAAGTTCACCGGCCAGTGGTACGACGCCGAGATCGCCCAGTACTACCTCCGCGCCCGCCAGTACGACCCAACCATGATGCGGTTTACATCACAGGATCCGGTTAGAGGCGACCGTCAAGAGCCTTTGACATTGCATAGGTATCTTTACTGTGTTAATGACCCGATTGATCGTGTTGATCCAAGTGGTGAATTTGCAATTGGAGGAACTGCACTGAGGGTGACTAACGCAGTACTTACTGCTGGTTCGTTATATGGTCACGGACTCAGCCTTGCTGCTTATTCAGTGGATACCGGCGATGATCGGTTTTGGCAACTTGCAGAGGCAACATTTAAATTTATGCCTTTTGCGGCAGCAATTGCAGCTGGAAATCCTCTTGGGCCTTTGGCGAATATGGCGACATCTGCTACTATACATATAAACCAAATGGCTTATGGATCTACCACAGGCATGTCCACAGCGCAAGGATTAGCAGTAGATCCTTTAGCATTTTTGGCCTACCGCATTAGAATGGGCCGTGCGATTGGAAAGATTGGTGCTAATGCAAACGATATGGAAAACTTCATGAGTTGGATGGGTGCAGATTGGGTGGAGAGAGTTAATGACATAGAGTATTAATGACGGAGAGATGTAATGACTAAAAAAACAACATTTATTGTATACTCACTATTACTTTTTGTTACTATTATCGTCTTCGAAACTGTAGCGAGAAGATTGGACCCGAAATGGGGTAATGCCCCGATCGAACGGTTATCCGGTATGTATATTGCCGTTATCTTTTACTTGGGGTATGTACTTTATTTATGGAAATTTAATCTGCCTGAATTCCTAAAAAGATTTTTTATCTCTATTCCTTTTGCAATGATGTTTTCGGTTTTTGTTAAGCTATTAGGGCATGATATTTATTTGAGTACATTGGCGGGAATGTTTTGTTCTATCATGTTGCTTTTGAAAACAATAAACTGGAAAAAGCACTTTGTTGTTATCTTGGTTGCCTCTTGTGTGTACAGCCTGGTTGAAACATTGTTTTTTAGCTATTCGGGCGAATTAAAAATAATTTCATTTGCGACAGAAGGATTTATATTGCTGGGGCTTGTGCTACCTTTTAGTTTTCTTCTGCTGTACAT
>JADHXS010000069.1 GCA_016782835.1 Phycisphaerae bacterium
AGAAAATTTTGCTTGAAAAAAAGCAGAAATCGCTGCATGATTGACACATTGAAAAATTATAATTGAAAGATCGCATTATGGACGCACTATTACTCATGGTTGTCTGTTTTGCCGGGTATCTGCTGGCCTACCACACCTACGGAAAGTTTCTGGCCCGGAAAATCTTTAAACTGCGTTCGGACGCACCCGTTCCCAGTCACGAATACCGGGACGGAATTGATTTCGTCCCGACACGCAAGGGCATCATCTTCGGACATCATTTTACGTCCATTGCCGGAACCGGCCCGATTGTCGGTCCGGCCATCGGAATCATCTGGGGCTGGCTGCCGGCGATTCTGTGGGTGACGCTCGGCTGTATCTTCATGGGAGCTGTACATGATTTCGGCTCGCTGGTTGTCTCAGTGCGCAACGAGGGCAAAAGCATCTCGGAAATCGCCGCCCGCTATATCAACAAACGCGTCCGAATGATTTTCTTTCTAATCGTCTTTTTGGCATTGCTCATTATTATCGCCATCTTCGGACTGGTCATCGCCACCGTCTTCAAGCTCTATCCGGAATCCGTGATTGCCGTCTGGCTGGAAGTCCCCATCGCCATCATCCTGGGCTGGGCTATCTATAAGAAAAGCGCCAACGTAACACTGGCAACCGTTGTTGCGGTCGCCGCCATGTATGCCGGCGTCGTCCTCGGGGCCTGGCTGGAACACATCCGCCCCGGACTGTGCAGTTTTCCGGAAACCGGGATCATCAAGCCCGCCGGCATGTGGACCATTATCTTGTTAATTTATGTCTGGTTTGCATCCACGCTGCCAGTCACCACACTGTTGCAGCCGCGGGATTATATTAACGCCTGGCAGTTATTCATTATGATGGGACTGTTGGTAATCGGTGTTGCCGCTTCGGCTTTTTTCAGCGGGCCGGCATTTGCAATGACCGCACCGGCTATTAATAAAGTCGGTTCGGATATTCCGCCGCTGTTTCCGATGATGTTCGTCACGATTGCCTGCGGAGCCATCAGCGGTTTTCACTCACTCGTCGCCAGCGGAACCAGCACCAAACAGATTGCCAGAGAACCGGATGCACAATTTGTCGGCTACGGCTCCATGCTCATGGAAGGAGTATTAGCGGTATTGGTCATCCTGTGCATTGCCGCCGGATTGGGAATGGGCTTCAAAGGTCAAACCGGACCGGGTGTCTGGCAGGGCTTTTACGGTTCATGGCTCGGCGCTAAAGGACTGGGCGATAAACTCCAGCCGGTTGTGGTCGGTGCTTCAAATATGATGGGGTCTATCGGCATTCCGCAAACACTGGGATTTGCGATCATGGGGGTATTTATCTCGTCCTTTGCGGGAACCACGATGGATACCGCCACGCGTATCCAGCGATATGTCGTAGCTGAGCTCTCCGAAGACATGCACTTGCCGTTCTTATCGAATCGCCGGGCGGCAACCACGATTGCGGTTCTCTCTGCCGCGGTGCTGGCGTTCGTCGATACCTCGCACGGCAAGATCACCTTTGGCGCCAGCGGCACCGGGGCGATGAAACTGTGGCCGCTGTTCGGCACCGTTAATCAGCTTCTGGCGGCTTTGGCATTACTGGTCGTTACGATGTATCTGAAAAAGAAGGGCGGTCTGAAATATCTGGTCGCCGCGATTCCCTGCCTGATGATGCTCGTCGTCACCGGCTGGGCAATGGTGCTGAACGAAATCACGTTCATTCAAACTCAAAATATTTTATTAGCGGCGATCGGCGGGGTTGTCTTTTTATTAGCCGCCTGGATGACGCTGGAAACCGTCATCCTGTTCTGCAGAAAGTCCCCTACGGACTCGCCGGTGTAGCCGTCACAGGAATTAATTTGATGACCGCCGTTTTAGGAGGCTGTGGATCTCCCGGTTCAATTGCCTGTTTGGTAACATACTCCGGCGGAAAATTATAAATGATTTCTTTGGGTGGAATCTCTGCTGTTAAATTAGATACGTCTTCGTCACGGATTTCGATGAGAATCGGGTAGCGCATTTTCTTGTAAGCGTCATAGGCTTCGTCCGTGGCACGTAAATGGATCGTTCGCAGCTTGCTTTCGCTTTCGCTGTCGATCTGGACGATATATTTGCCCTGCAGATTGTTGCTGAATACAAACCCGATATTCTGCGGCTGGGGCTGGAATACACGCGGCAGCAAGGAAAGGGTGTTCTTGAGAAGGGTAACGGTGACTTCCTCCTGCGCTTGGCGCTGCTCGGCCGTTCCCATCTCCACATACGGTCTTACACGAATAGGACGTTGCTGTTGAGCTAATTCAATCTGCCGAGCCGACAAAGTCACATACGCCGGCCGGTTATAGTTTTCCTGCACATACATCTCCACCTGTACCGGCTCTGTAATCGCATCTCTGATCGGAAGCCCGGTTTCTCTCAGGCATTCAATGTCGAGTAGTTTTTTCTCAAGAACCTCAATATGAACCTCGATCTGGGTAACCGGTTCCTGATTGACGGAACAGGATTCAAGCGTCAGGGCAAGCCCTTTGGTTTGGCTTTGCTTCTGCAAAAAATCCTTCAGGCTGAAAGGATAGATTTGCGTCTGGGTATGCGCAAAGTCTCTCGGATTGTAATAATAATTCAACGGGTTCTTTTGCGGATTATCCGGCGTTGCCTGCTCGGCCTGGCGTGATAATGCCGTAATTTTGGCGGGAGTCCCTTTAAACGTAAGTTCCAAATTAACCTTCTGTCCCATATCTTTTCCGTCGACCCAAAACGACGCTAAAAGGCTCCGATCCGCCGCGGGGGACACTTCGAGCGTTCCGCTGAAAGGCTCCTCGTCTTCCTGTGACAAAAATGCCCACGTCCAGATCAGCAGGGTCAAACAAACAACAGCCAGAAATTTGCTTAGTTTATCATTCATCGTTTAGCTATCGGAAATCGTTTCTTCTTCGCTGGTTTTTTTGATTTTGCCGAGTTTTTCTAATATCGGGGTTGTCTCCACCACCGCGGTCGTCAGGTATCGGCGAAGTTGTGCTTCGGAAACATTTCGAATCAGGTTTCCGTCAATGGCTAATGAAACAATCCCCGTTTCTTCGCTGACGACAATCACAATCGCATCCGAACTGCCGGTCACGCCAATCGCAGCCCGGTGACGGGATCCCAATTGCCCAAACCGGTCGCTGCTTTCAGCTAATGGAAGTTGTACGCGCGCCGCCACAATCCGGTCGCCCTGAATGACCATTGCCATATCATGCAGCGCCGAACCGGGATAAAAAATCGTTTTGATCAGTTCATTGGTGACTTTCGCGTCGATCCGAACACCGGTTTCGATGAACTCTCCGAGAGCCACCTGTTGTGGAATCACAATAATCGCCCCGGTTCGGACAGCAGCCATTTGAGAAATGGCCGTGATGATTTCTTCGACCGAACGGCTGAGTTGTTGCGGAGACGTAATTGCCCAAAAACGGGACTGGCCGATGCGCGTCAGCCCCCGTCGAATTTCCGGCTGAAACGCCGCGACCGCGATAATCAAAATCGCAATCAAAAAACCGTTAAAAAGGTAAGCAATACGCTCCATTTCAAAAAACTTGACCACCAGATTTAACAACAGAAACCCGGCAACCAGAACAAAAATAATACCCCGAAACAAACGCTCCCCACGTGTGCCTTCCAGAAAAGTGATGATTGCATAAACAAAAAGCCCTATCAGAAGAAGCTCGGCAGTTACAATGAGCTTTTCATGAAAACTGATTTGCAGAATATACTCAAGGATTGCCTTCAAAGACCAGCTTCCTTACCCGCTTTGGATTCCCTGCTTTTTACCGGATTTATACTGCTTTGCTTAAACACCTGAAACGTTAGAATTTGGTTTAACGAACCATCATCGGGCTCAGACGGCTGGGACGATCAATTAACAAAAACGCGTCAATATCGTCTCGCATCTGCCAAATATCGTTTTGGAATGTATTAATATGCCTGCGATGAACATCTTTTTTGGTCATGCCCGGGGACGCACAGCCGGTCGCTAAAACCAAAACAACGGCAAACAACATCAACATCATCAACGGTACAATTTTTTGTTTCATCTCTAAACCTTTATGAATAATAGCATTATGTCAAATCCATATAGTCTCGGCAACACGGCGTTTCCTTGACGATAGAAACTAACCAAAATCATTTTAACAACCGCAACCGGCCCTGTCAAAGCAAAAACGTTATGTTTTCCTTTCAAGGTCTGCCGCTTTTATGATACGATATTCGCTCCAGCGAGAGCTGACGTATTTAAGCGAATTAAAAACAGTTTCGGCCAACGGCCGTACCCTTAATTTTGATATTTTATCTTTAATTTTTGATTTCATTGTTATGACCATTGTTTCGTTTCAGGATGTTGACAAGTCGTTCGGGCCGGAAGTGGTTTTCAGGCAGCTAAGCCTGAACTTCTATGCCCGGCAAAAAGTCGGACTCATCGGCCCCAACGGCAGCGGCAAAACAACCTTGTTTCGGTTGATTCTCGGCGACGAGCAGCCCGACACGGGCAAAGTCGTCTGCGCTAAGGATGTCAAAATCGGCTACCTGCCGCAGGAACCGATTTTCCACGGCGGCAAAACCGTTATGCAGGAAATGCACGACGGCATGGCCGACATCCTGAACCTGCGGGATAAAATCGACGACTACTGCCACAAAATGGCCTCGCTTTCCGGTGATGAATTGGCCGTGGCGATGAAAGAATACGACCGCCTGTGCCACCGTTTCGAAACCGACGGCGGCTATGCCTACGAAGCCCGCATCAAAAGCATTCTCACCGGTCTGGATATCGGCTCCGAACACTACGACGCCCCGACGCGTACCCTCTCCGGCGGGCAGCTATCCCGACTGGGGCTGGCGAAAGTCCTCGTCAGGGAAACAAACTTCTTACTGCTCGACGAACCGACCAACCACCTCGATCTGCAGGCGACAAGCTGGCTGGAGTCGTTTCTGAAAGCCTACCCCGGCTCGGTCATTCTCGTTAGTCACGACCGCTATCTGCTGGACCGCATCGCCGAAAAAATCGTCGAGCTGGAAAATAAAAAGGCCCGCGTCTGGAAAGGCAACTACAGCCAGTACGTTCAAACAAAGGAAACAACCGCGTTGGCTGAGTCGCGCGAGCACAAAAAACGCACCGACAGGGTCAGCCGGACGCTGGATTTCATCGCCCGCAACAAAAATCAGGAAGGTATGCGAAAAACCGCCATGGGTCGAAAGACCCGGCTCGAACGGCTGCTCAAGGAAAACCCCGACTACCTCAAAAAAGGCAAAGCCGATAAAACCATTGCTTTCAGTTTTGTCAAAACCGATGCCAGAAGCGACCTTGTTCTGCGAGCCGAAAACGTTTCTAAATCGTTTGGCAAGTTGACACTATTTGAAAATCTGTCATTTGATGTCAGCTCCGGCGACCGCCTCGGCATCACCGGCCCCAACGGCACCGGCAAGACCACTTTACTGAAACTGGCACTGGGTCAGCTTGCCGTCGATGGCGGAACCATCCGGCTGGGAGAAAATCTCAAAGTCGGCTACCTCGACCAGCAGGCCACCACGCTCAACCCCGACAATACCGTGCTTGACGAAGCCCGCAGCGTCCGGCCCGATTTAACGCCGGAAGCCGTTCGCGGCAGGCTGGGAGCGTTTTTGTTTTCCGGCGATGATGTCTTCAAATCCGTCGCCGACCTGTCCGGCGGACAGCAAAACCGCCTGATGCTGTGCAAGCTGGTATTGACCGAACCAAATGTACTGATTCTCGACGAGCCGACGAACCACCTTGATATTGCCAGTCGGCAGACACTGGAAAAGGCGCTGGCGGATTTCAACGGCACAATCATCGCCGTCAGCCACGACCGCTATTTTCTCGACCGCGTCGCGGAAAGCCTGCTTGTGTTGGGTGCCGGCGATGCGGAGATGATTCTGTCCATCGCGCCTGGAACCGATGGCGTATATTCAACTTATGCACAAAAAACCCAACAGCGAAAACAACTGCTTGAAAAAGAAAAGATTGAGGCCAAGCGCAAAACACAATCATCTCAAACGGCTACATTGAAAACCAAAACGCCTGACCACCTCCGGCCGTTCAATAAATATTCTCCTGAACAGATCGAGGAAATGGCACTGGAAATGGCGCTTCAAATCGAAGAAATGCGGCACCGCTTCGGCGACGAGGTGATCTATCAAAATCACCAACTGCTAAAGCAGCTACAGGCGGACCTCAAAGGCAAAATAAAACACCTCAACCTTCTCTATGAAGTATGGGAATATCGCATACAGTGAGCGGTAAACTTTTAGCGGCGCCGGCTTTGTTGAAACAGCTCTCTAAGTGTAGGGTTTATTTCCATGTGGTCTTTGGCAGGGAAATTTTAACTGTCAGATTTTTTGTTGATAACCTGTTAGTTGTTGTAGCGTTTATGGGGGTGTCGTTGTGATAAAATCACAGGTCTCACGATTGAAAATCGCCTTCCTGTGAATTTCACAGGCTCCGGACACAGGTTTAGACACAGGTTGTCCACCTGTTCAGGCTCCCGACTTTAGATTTAAGTCTATAGAAAAAAAGAGGTTACAAAAAAAGGTGTAGATTGTGTCACAATCTCACGGGGTATATGACAAATACGAATAATTATTTCTTTCTTATATCTTATTTATCTTTCACCTCTTTGTATTTTATCGACCCGGCCGGAAACCGGTGTTTGTTCAAAAATCTTGAAATTTACCGCTCTTAAGGCTTTTCAAATGCGGCCGTTTCGGTTACAGTGTGTGGTTAAATTACGATGCCATCGAAGAGGAAATGACGTTTAAAAGGAATTTTCGAGAAAGAGGAAGCCATGAAAGCAAAATTCAACCGGTCGGCCTTGCAGGAAGCGTTAAATTTAGTGATGGGAGTTATCCCCAGCAGAACCCCGAAGCCGATATTGCAGTGTTTACATATCGCAACCGAGGAAGATTCGGTACGTATCAGCGCGACGGATTTGGAAGTGGGAATCACTTGCCTGGTGGCCCAGGTTGAAATTGTCAAACATGGCAATATTGTTGTGCCTGCGGATAAATTGTCATCCATCGTTCGCGAAAGTTTTGACGATGTGATCGAGCTGGAAGCGTCGGAATCGGCAGTTTACCTGGTCGGCTCAGATAGCCGGTTTACGATTTACAGCCACGATCCGGATCAGTACCCAGTTGTGCCGGGCTTCGAAGGCGAAGCAGATATCGAGGTGAAACTGGATCGCTTACAGGAAAGCATCAAACTGTCGGTGTTCTCCGCGGCCAAGGAAAGCACTCGCTATGCACTGAACGGCATCTTATGGGAAGTCAGCGGCAAGAAACTATCGCTCATCGCAACCGATGGACGGCGATTAGCGAAGGCTGTTGTTGCCTTGGAGAAAAGCGGGAAACTGCCGGAAGGGCGGATTATTGTGCCGGCCAAGACAATGAATTTACTGGATAAGATTCCGGTGCGGGACGGCGGTAACGTTTCGGTGCGGTTTGTGAATAACCAAATTGTTCTCAGGTGCGAAACGGTGGTCATCAGTTCGAATCTGGTTGAAGGTAATTTTCCAAAGTATGAAGATATTATCCCAAAGGATTATGAAAAGAAAATTACCCTTTCAACCGATGCGGTACTTAGTGCAGTTCGCCGTGCGGCTCTCTTGGCCAATGAAGACAGCAAGGGCATTAAGCTGTCGCTGGATAAGGGGTCGCTGATTTTTACCAGCCGAGCGCCGGAAACCGGTGACGCCCAGATCGATATGGAGGCCGATTACAGCGACGAACCGATGGAAATCGGGTTTAATCCACAATTTTTAATTGATGTGCTGCGTGTCATAAAGGAAGACAGTTTCGAGTTGCATTTAGGGCAGTCAGACCGGCCGGGATTGATTAAAAGTGGTAGTAATTTCCTGTATATCGTCATGCCGGTGAACTTGTAACGAGTTTTTGTCGGGTCAGGGTTCTTTATGGAAGAGGAAAAAAAGTTGCGCGGGGCTTCAGGCTGGCAGACAAAAGTACGGCAGACGGATTGGCGCCTGGGAGAAGCAATAGCTTTTTATCTGCAGCAGCATCGCCGCACGTTTGAGAAAAACGCATCTATACTTGATATCTGGTCACAGGCGGTGCCGACGTTTATGCAGGCCGATTGCCGACCGGATAAACGAGTCGGCAATACGCTGTATGTGCAGGTGACACCCGGGGCCTATATGCATCAGATGCAAATGCTTACCGGCGAGGTGCTGGAAAAGATAAAACAATTATCTCCCCGTTGCGGGATACAGAAGATTCGTTTGGTGCCCAAGATAACGACCGATTGAGGAGTCATAAAACACATGGCGGAACACACGTACGATGCCAGTAATATAAAAATATTGGAAGGGCTGGAAGCGGTTCGTAAACGGCCCGATATGTATATCGGAAACCGTCAGGAGGGCGGGCTGCATCATCTGGTGTATGAGGTGCTGGACAATGCTATCGATGAAACGCTGGCGGGGCGGTGTGACAAGATTCTGGTGCATGTTCACATGGATGGGAGTTGTTCGATTGAGGATAACGGCGATGGCATTCCGACGGAGATGCACGAAGAAGCCAAGAAAAGTGCGCTGGAAGTTGTACTGACCACACTGCACGCGGGCGGCAAGTTTGATAACAAGGCTTACAAGGTTTCCGGCGGCCTGCACGGTGTCGGGGTCAGTGTCGTGAACGCATTGAGTGAGTGGCTGGAAGCGGATGTCTGGCGCAACGGCAAGCACTATCATTTTGAATGCGAGCGAGGCGTTCCCGAAGGACCTGTCCGCGAGATCGGCGAAACAAAAAAACGCGGGACGCGCATTACCTTTTTACCGGATGAAGAAATCTTTCCGGAGACGGAATTTAAATACGAGATCCTGCACAAGCGTATTCGTGAAGTGGCGTATTTGAATGCCGGTGCTCATATTACATTTCAGGATGACCGGGTTCAAAAAAGTGAAGTTTTCCATTACAAGGACGGCATCCGGGCTTTCGTTCAATATCTCAATGAGGGCAAAACGTCGGTGTCGAATATTCTTTATTTTTCAAAAGAAGAACCGAAGACCGGCATTTCCTGTGAGTTGGCACTGCAATACAATGACAGCTATGCGGAGAATGTTTTAGCGTATGCCAATAATATCCGCAACATTGACGGCGGGACGCACCTTTCCGGTTTTCGTACGGCGCTGACGCGAACGATGAATGCTTATGCCCGTAACGCGAATATGCTGAAAGGCGGCATGACACCTGCGGGTGAAGACTTGCGGGAAGGGTTGACGGCGGTTATTTCAGTGAAGGTGCCGGAGCCGCACTTTGAGGCGCAAACGAAAGTACGGTTGTCAAATCCGGAGGTGGCAAGTTTTGTCGAGATGATGATTAATGAACAGCTTGCGATTTATCTGGAAGAAAACCCGGCCGAAGCGAAACGTGTTTTGAACAAGGCAATCCAGGCCACTGCGGCCCGTGAGGCCGCTCGCAAGGCGCGAGAGTTGACCCGTCGCAAGGGGGCGCTGAGTAATGCGAATCTGCCGGGGAAACTTTGGGACTGTTCCAGTAAAGACACGGTGAATACTGAAATTTTCATTGTTGAGGGCGATTCGGCGGGCGGCTCGGCCAAAGGCGGTCGGGACCGGAATATCCAGGCGATTTTGCCGCTGAAGGGTAAAATTCTCAATGTTGAAAAGGCGCGCCTGGAAAAGATGTTGGGTCATGAGGAAATTCGCACGATTATCAGTGCGCTGGGAATGGGTATCGGTACGGATGAATTTGACATCAGCAAGTGCCGTTACGGCAAAGTTGTTCTGATGACGGATGCCGATGTGGACGGCGCTCATATTCGCACGCTGCTGTTGACGTTTTTCTTCCGGCAGATGCCGCAACTGATTGAACAGGGACGTATCTTTATCGCTCAGCCGCCGTTGTACGAGATTAAGCGGAAGGGACAGAAGCACTCCGAGTATATTCTGAACGAATATCAGATGCGGCAGAATACAGAGAACCGCGGGCTGGAAGGAGCCAGACTGATGATTCGTGAAGCGAACGGTTCTACGCGGGAAGTTGAACAGGCTAGGCTGGCGTTATTGGTGAAGATTATGAATGATGCCGAACGAAGTCTGGGGATTTTAAATCGTCGTGGAATTATATTTAAAGATTTTGTGGAAAAATATTTCGATAGTAAACAATTGCCGGTGTATCAAATCCGCACCGAAGGGCAGGATGAATTTTACTATCAAAAGGACGACTATGAGAAACGGCTTTCGGAGCTGAACAGCGCTTCTTTGGAGATGGATGAAGATGTTCAACAGGAAAAGACATTTGTCGCCGAAGAAATGCACGAGGTTCTGCGACTCAATGAAATTTGCAGCCGTTTACAGCAGGATTACGATTTGGATTGGCGGGACTGTTTGCTTCAGCAGCAGAAGACGGTTTCCGGTGAAGATATGCCGACCCGGTTCGTGGTGATAAACCGCGGGCAGGAATTCGCGGTTTCATCGCTGGATCAGATTGCCTCGATGGTTCGGTACGTCGGCTCCGGCGAAATGGAGATTAAACGGTTTAAAGGGCTGGGCGAGATGAACTCTGACCAGCTTTGGTTCACGACGATGGATCCGCAGCAGCGGACGCTGCTGAAGGTCCAGCTTGAAGATGCCGGCGAAGCTGACCGGCTGTTCAGCATCCTGATGGGCGACGATGTGGAGAAACGGCGGAACTTTATCCAGGAACATGCACTTGAAGTCCAGAATCTGGATGTTTAGCTTCATCCGCTGAAAAATGTTTTTTGGCTTGCAAAAAGGGCCAATGTGTATCAAAATAGAGTGTGAACATACAATACCCATGAAGGGTTGATAGCCGACCAAACTTCAGCAACGGAGGCAATTATGGTCAGGACAAAACGTATTCTTGTAATCGTAATGACAGTGGTACTGTGCGTTTCAGGCTGCCAGTGGTTCAACAAATCCGCCCAGAAGCCGTATGAACAAATTTCTCCAATGGCCGATGAGCAGAAGGCCACACTGCTTAAACAGATTGAGCGCAAGTATGAAAATCCGGAGGCGCATTATCAACTCGGCAAGCTGTATCATGCCGACGGCATGTACGAGAAGGCCGAGTTCGAGTATCGGGTTGCGATGGGATTTGATCCGGTCAATTATAAATCGCAGGCGGCGACAGTGAAGGTACTGTTGGACAAAGGCGAGAAGGCAAGCTCGAAAATGGCGGCGGATATCTATATGAATCAGGCGGGCGTTTCGGCTGAATCGTCTTTGCTGCTGGGCAAGGCGTTCCAGAAGGAAAGCTTGGACGACTATGCTTTGGCGTGTTATCAGCAGGCGCTGGGGCTGGCGCCGAATTCAGCGGTCCTTTTCCGGCAGATCGGTTACTTTTACCTGGGCAAAGGTGACCGGGTGCGGGCTGAGGAAAACCTGCGGCACAGTTTCCAACTGGATCCCTATCAGCCGGAGGTGGCTGAAGAATTGGGCCGGATGGGCGTCATGGTGCAAATCCCCCGCAAGCCCGCCAAGAGCGATAATTTCCTGAATAAACTCTTAAAGAAGGAAGAAGCACAAGAATAATTCGAACCGGAAGCGTTAGCGACCGGTCAATCATCAGAAAATACCAAAGCCGACTCCGACCGAGCCGGCTTTTTTATTAACCCGCAGGCGGCCAAACAGGACATTGATGCGTGCGCGGCGGAAAAAATCGATCTGGATGCATTTACCAAAAGAGTCACGGCGGTCATTTATTAATTGCTCGTAATTACATCGGGACGAAATCCTTATGTCCGGCGGAAAGGCTTTTGGCTTTTGCGTTTTTTATTGGACAGTCGCTATCATATTACCTTATAATTAAAGCATGATAAGAAATGCGGATACATCGGAAGACTCAGCCCTTAAACAGATCGAAATACTAAGGAACATGGGGTTGTCCGGCCGGGCTGAAATGACGTTTCAGCTTTGCGAAAACCTGCGACAGATTACAAAAGCGGGTATTCGCCATCGCCACCCTGATTATAGCGGTAAACAGGTCACGCAGGCATACCTGCGTTTGATTCTCGAAGAGGAACTTTTTCAACAAGTTTTCCCCGGCTGCGAGACCAAGCCTTGAGCAGCTTGGAGAAATTCTACTGGCAATCAACAAACTTTGCCTTAAAGTCTTGCATAACCTCATTGACAAAACAATGTTGTTGTGGAAGAGGTTCTTCGGATTTAATTCTCAACTCAACTTGATCTATTAATATTCGCGTTGGCCTGCCCGCGGAGAAAGCATGTATAGTTTTTTTGAGTATTTCCTCAATCTCTTCTTTATGGGCCTTAATATTTATCATTACTCCAGAAACAGCAAATTTTTTTGCTCCAAGAATAACCACGCCTGCGGCCATTTCAGATAAATGAGCAATTTTCCAAATTACACAGCCGTTGGGTTCAGGTAGATCATATGTTGGTTCTTTTATCCCAAAATCAAAAAGCAGAGCGTCGTTAGTTTCATCATAAGCTGCAGTTACGTTTAAACCTAAATCAGGAATTTGTTTCTTAAAGAATTCTTTAGGTTTTTGGTGATATTTCAGTATTCTTATTTCACGTTCCACAGAAGATGGAGCCATCCATTCACATTCAGGATTAAAACAGCGATACCTTCCGAAATAACTATCGTAATCAAGACTCCATTCATGACATTCTGGGCACTGGTTCATTTTTTCTCTCCATATAAGCGGAAGTATGACTTAAAAGTTACTCCCTCAAAAGCAAAGTCATTAACATCGTTATTTTTTAGAATTACTTTTGCTTCAGGATCTGGATAGGGCTCTAAATATCTTACATTTTTAATTCCGACATTGACAATTTTATTGGCGCACATCCTACAAGGATAAGTTGTATACTGCTCCCGATTGAAAAATCCTGTTTTTTCAATTCGTACTGTCTTGTGTCCGATAAATACTACATGAACGATTATTCGTTATCAAGTGAGAAAATGGCCGAACTGGAAAAAACGCATCGCCGTTTACATGA
>JADHXS010000070.1 GCA_016782835.1 Phycisphaerae bacterium
GTCATGTAAACGGCGATGCGTTTTTTCCAGTTCGGCCATTTTCTCACTTGATAACGAATAATCGTTCATGTAGTATTTATCGGACACAAGACAGTACGAATTGAAAAAACAGGATTTTTCAATCGGGAGCAGTATACAATTCTTATATTCCCGATTCAAAAACGAGAAAAATAAGGAGGACGTATGAATCTCGAAGACGTCCAGGATTTGTTAAATGCCAATCCGGTTATTTGCAGTATGAGACGTAAAGGCAATTGCTGGGATAATGCCTGTGCGGAAAGCTTCTTTGGGAGCATGAAAAGCGAGTGGGTCAAACATAAAATATATGAAACACATGACAATGCGAAAAAAGATATTTTCAATTACATCGAAGTGTTTTATAATCGGAAACGCAGGCATGAATCGCCGGGCAATGTCAGCCCGGTCGTGTATGAGGAAATGTATGAAATGAACCAGGAACGGGCGGCATAATTGGCAAGGCAAGTGTCCCCCATCCGTTTAGCACCTCACTTGCGGCAACCCCTATGACCTGAATTGCACACCCTGAAAACCGCGGGAAGACCTATAATTCCCTTCCCGTCATTCCCGCGAAGGTTAACACCTGCATTGTATCAGATTACGTCTACTTATCTCGCCAGTACTTGACGGACATGTTTTCGGTCGGAATATACTCGACGTGCCAATCCAAAAACAAATAATTACACCCTTCCCGATGGCGATTTCTTGCGACACGCCGACCATAGGTTATGCCAAAAATATCCCCCGATGCGGGAAGGTGTCCCGGGTGCCAAACATCAAGACGCTGAATATCCGGGTCAGTTTTTTTCTCTATCACAGGCCGCCATGAGCCTTCTTCATTTTCAGCCATATAGACCGTTGACATGGGATGAGGAAACGTGTTCAGCTTGGTTGGGGCTGTAACTTCCTGCCCTATCATATCGGTCTTGCTGTCAAAGGTCCATGAACTGACGACATAACAAACGGTCTGCCGCTTGTCCCGAAAACTCAAACAGCGATAAATTTTGACGTTCCGGTAATCGGTCGTATCGTTCGTATGCCCCACATACGGCAGGAAGCACTGAAACCATGTCCCGAATTGACCGCCGCGAGGCAGGAAGGTATCATTATCCTCGGCGTACAAATACGCCGCAAGCCCGATCTGTTCCAGATTGCTCGCACAAACAACCATCTGGGCCTGTGCCTTGGCTTTTTTCAGGGCAGGTAAAAGCACAGACAGCAGGATCGCGATAATCGCAATCACCACCAATAGCTCAATCAAAGTAAATCCCTTTTTTAATCGCATCTTCCAAGCCCATCTTTCCGTAACATCCATTATCAAAAATCTTCTTCGCCTTGCCCGTTTTTCCGTAAATATTCAAGCACCTTATTTTTCGCAATGCTAATTGCCCATGCGCAAAAACAGGAATCTTCCCGGTATTTATCAAAGCGGCCCCACAAAACAACTGCGGTTTCCTGAAACAGTTCATCAGCGTCACTGCGGTTATAAACGGCCCCCAGTATGAAAAGATACAGTTTCGCCTGTATACTTGCTGTATAATCGAAGAAATTGAGCATTTTTATTATTCTTTGATTCCATGTTCAAAGTTCAAAACCACCGCTCACTTATATATTATTGTCGTTTTTGTTGAAAAGTGCAACAAAAAAAATAGGATGAGAACAGGTAAATGGTAAATGGTAAATAGGGACGAGGTAAATTAGGGAGGTAAATAGGTAAATAGGGACAGTTACCTATTTCCATGAAACGGATACTTTGGATGGTGAAAAAATGACGAATGAGACCCTGGACATAACGTTCTATCCAAAAAAGATGATTCATATTTTCGGGCTGCTCCTGTGCTCGCTCGCCGCGAACGCAACGTTCTCTGCGGCCAAAAAAAAATCTTCGTGCTTGTTTTAGAATCGTCTGGCTGACAAGACATCTGATTAAAATGGGTTGGAAAGCGCATCCCGATTTATCGGGAGAGCACTTCCGGCCCGTTTTAAGCAGTTTAGGAGCCGATGAGGCTCCGGCGATTCTGTCTCCGTGCCCTCGGCGGCAAAAATATCTGTGTTAATCCGTGTAAATCTGTGTCAAAAAATTATTTTTTGTTTGATAAATATCTAACTTATGGTATAATACCCAAAATGACCGTAGGTCATCCTGAGCGAGAGCGAAGGATCTATAGAAAATGGTATTTGACAATTTGATATGAGATCGCGACCCACCCCCGTCGCCCGGCCCAAAAGCCAACCCAAACCCCATTCTTTTTCCGTGTATTTCAGTGCATTCAGTGGTTATTTTTTGACCTAAAATCTCTGAGTTCTCTGTGTCCTCTGTGGCTATTCTTTGTCTAAAATCTGTGGAAATCCGTACAATCGGTGGACAACTTTTTATGACAAACGAACCCAATTTCAAAATTCCCAAAATCACCGTAACTCCTTTTCTAAAAACAACTTCTGACTTCTACCTACTGCCTACTGCCTGTCAAAACGAACCCAATCGAACCCAAACGAACCCAAATTTATCCGATGAATTCCAGTATCTGCCCCGGTTCCCTGATCAGGATTTCCCCTCCGGCTTCGACGAGTTGTTCTTTGGAGCGAAAACCCCATTCGCAGGCGACACACCGAATGCCCGCATTCGTCGCTGTCTGAATGTCGGTTTCACTATCACCGATAAATATCACTTCATCGGCATCCAGTCCCCAGCCTGCAAGAATGTCCAGCGTCGTTTGCGGGTCGGGTTTGGTTTCGCGTCCGTCGGCGGCCCCGACAATCGGGTCAAATGCGCATCCGAAAAAATGCCGGACAATAATCTCCGAAGGCGCCTGATTTTTATTCGTCAGCACTCCCAGCCGAAGCCCCTTTTTTGAAAGCGTGGTTATCACCTCTTCCATGCCGGGATAAGGAGTTGTTTTCAGCACACAATGGTCTATGTAATGAGCCGCCATTCGCTCAATCAATGCGTCCGTCAGTTCGAGGTGGTCCGGGCCGACTGCCCTTTCGGCAAATTTACGCAGGCCATGCCCGATCATCCCCATGCATTCCTGTCGCGGCCGGGCCGGACGTCCCACTTGCACCAAAGCCGCGTTCATCGAATCGGTCAAATCGTCAAGCGTATCGACCAGCGTCCCGTCAAGGTCAAAAATAGTGCCCTTTGTAATCAAAATAACTCACCTTTTATGAAATATAATTATGGATAATTTTTAGGACAATTCGGCGTTTATTCTTGTAATCATCCGAATATATACTATAATTGGAGACAACATCAAGAAGGATTTATGGAAAAGGAGTAGTATAAATGCAGGTAAACTTGGTTTTTTTGAAAAAAGACGGCACTGCCAGCAGCTTCAAACTCCCAAGCACGGTCACCTTTATCGGCAGACGGCAGGACTGTGATTTTTGCATCCCGCTGATGGTCGTCTCACGCCGGCACTGTGAAATCAATATGGATTTGGGGAAAATTACCATACGCGACCTGCGCAGCCGAAACGGCACGTTCATCAATGGCGAACCGATTGAAGAAGCACAGGTTAAAGCCGGTGATATGCTGAAAATCGGCCCCGTCGAATTCGTCATTCAGATTGATGGCATCCCGGAAAGCTTTGAGGAACACCTCCAAAAAAAGGAAACAACAACGCAAAACCAAGTGGCCAGGTCGGCGGACGAAAACTTTGACGACGCGATGGAAGATTTATCCGATGTGGAACTGGGGAAAAGCCGAACCGAAATGCTCGGCGATCTTCCGGACGATTTCGATGAAGATTTCAACCTGTAATTTTCGAGCCCTTTTATAATTGCCGACAATTCAGTTACAAGCCCTGCGGCGATATGGGTATTATGCATTGATGGACAAAAATCTAAAAAGTAAAACCTACACGGATCTGCTCGAACTGGTTGCTGCATACGAACAAAAACCGTTTGCCGCACAATATCTGTTCTCGTTCATCCAACAAAAGAACGCCGGACACATTAATGACATTACTCCACTGTCTAAAACATTCCGGCAACAACTGATTGACGATGGATTTGTCATCGCCAGCATGGAACTACTCGAAAAACATGACGACACCGACGGAACGGTCAAATTCGTATTGGGCCTTTGTAACGGCACTCGCATCGAATCGGTTCGGCTCAAAGACGACGACCGCAACACGTTGTGTATTTCGACACAGGCGGGCTGCCGGATGGGATGTAAATTTTGTGCAACCGGGCAATTGCAGTTTGAGCGGAATCTAACCGCCGCAGAAATCGTCGATCAGGTTTACATGGCCGAACAATCCTGCGGCAAAATTAACAACGTCGTCTATATGGGCATGGGCGAACCGCTGGATAACTTCGACGCGGTCATGCGGTCCGTGAAAATCCTCAACCATGAACACGGGCGAAATATCGGTATCCGGCACATTACGATTTCGACCTGCGGCCTGCCGGAAGAAATTAAAAAACTGGCCCTGTCAACAGTCCAGCCCCGTCTGGCAGTCTCGTTGCACGCACCGGATGATACAATTCGCGCCAAGATCATGCGTATCGGCTCAAAATATCTGCTAAGTGAAATAATGGCGTCACTGAAAATCTACCAAAACACGACCGGCAAACGCATCACGATTGAATACTGCATGATTGACTCTATCAATGACAAAATCGAACACGCCAAAGCACTGGTAAAACTATTAAGGCCGCTGAAAGTCAACGTTAACCTTATCGAACTGAATTCTTTCCCCGGCTGTCGGTTTGAGCCTGCCGATTCCAGGCAGATTCAAGCCTTCGCAAATGTTTTATCCGATGCGGGAATCGAAACCGTCATTCGCTTCAAACGCGGCAGAAGCATCAAAGCCGCCTGTGGTCAACTCGGGGCAACATGGCTTACACAAAAATGATTTTTTAGCTTGTAAGGAGAACAAATTAATGGACTATCGCAAACTTGGAAAAACAGAACTGATGGTATCGCCCCTCTGTATCGGCGGCTGGCAGTTGGCCGGGCCGTTGTTTTTTGACGGCAAACCGGACGGGCATCCCGACCCCGGCGAAGAAAACGTCCTGCGCCTGATCCGTGAGTTGGGAGACCGAGGCATTAACTTTATCGATACAGCCGAACAATATGGAAACGGTGAATCCGAACGACGTGTCGGAAAGGCCATTGAAGGTAAACGGAATCAATGGATCATCTCGACCAAATTCGGCTATCGTGTTGCCCCGGACGGCTCACGCGAAGATGATTCCAGCCCGCCGACGATCCTGCCGAGCCTGGAAGGGTCATTGAAACGAATGCAAACCGACATGATCGACATTTATCTCTACCACTGCGCCCCCAAAACAGATGATTTAGAACAAAGCCGGGAAATTCTGGAATGTGCTAAAAAAGAAGGTAAAATTCGCTTCTACGGCATTTCTACAAACGATTTTAATCTCATCAAAGCACTGCATCAACATGCCATGCTGGATATATTGCAATACCATACCAATATCCTGGAGCCCAATCCGGATATTTATGATTTCATCCGTAAACACAATATCGGTACGCAGGTACGCGGTGTGATGGCACAGGGGCGACTCAGCGGTAAATACTTTCACAAGACCGCAAAATGGCAACCTGATGATAACCGCTCTGACCGGTTTCAGTATATCGACTATCAGCGGTATGCAATCTTCGAAAAAGCGGTACCGGAAGGCATGACCATGGCACAAGCGGCGATTCGCTGGACACTGGACCAGCCGGCCCATCACACAATCTGCATGGGAGCCAAAAGTTTGGCCGATTACGAAACAGCGATTCAAGCGGCACAAATGCCCGCACTAAGCGAAGACATAATTCGAAAACTGGAAGATTGTACTGCTCAATTAGCAAAAAGCTAATGACGAAATTCAAATATTTCGATTGCGATAGAGCGTCGGGTCAACCGTTTTGGCCATGAGTTGCACATTGAGTCCGCCATCTAAGAAGTTATTTATTTTTTCGCACTGTGCCTGCGGATGGTGAATCATGTCGCGATGATTTATATACAAGACTTTGAAATTGGCTTGTTTGGCAAGCCAATGATCGCACTTTTCCAGTTCACTGCTAAATAACATCGCCATTTTCTCATCGGGAATCGCACTGCCGCCTTTGCCGCTTCGATCCAGCATCTTTCTCTGCGAGGCCAATACCTCCGTCAAATCCCGCTGCATAAACACCACACGATAGTCGTATCCCGCCGGCAGGTCATACAGCAGACGATAGACCATCTTAACAACCTTGTCCGGCGTACGGGCCAGCCAGGACGGATCTTCTTTCGTTTTCTTCGCCGGTTCAAATTCATAATAGCCTTTGGGATTATCCTCGTCTGCTCTTCGAACATGGTCGATAATCGGCTCAATCCCACCGGCATGAATGGCCTTCATCATCATCGACGTGCCGGAACGCGGCAGGCCGGAAACAATCGTTACATAATTTCGCTTCGTCATATTTTCCTTTTTCCGTAAGACTTTAGCCAAGTGTAAAATACCGATTTGTCATTCCCGCGAAAGCGGGAATCCAGCGTAAAAATGACCTCCGCCGAAGAGCCTGCCCTGAGCGTAGCCGAATGGGGGGTTTCCTGTTTTTTTACAATCGGCTAAAATGTTACCTTTTTCCTGATTTTAGACCGCTTGGGGTTTTCGAGTTATCTGTTTAAAGAGTTGTCCGACGATACACGTCAATACACTGGCCACCAAAACCAACAGCCATCCCTTCATTCCCGGATGTGTCAGATTTAAAATCCTCGCAGCTAACGGCATGTAAACTGCCATAAGAAGCAAGCCTACGCAAGTTGCCAATGCCCCCCAGACAAAGGGATTTTTCACGATTTCATTATCGAAGATATCCGTCCCTCGGCCTCGCATATTGAAAATATGCCACAACTGCGAAAGGGCAAGTGTCAAAAACGATACCGTCACCGCCTGCTGGCGCTCCATCCCCATTTTAAACGCCAACCAGAAAGCAACCATAACCGAAACCGTAATTAACAAGCCATAACTGAAAATCGACGTCCATCCGCGTCTATTTAAAATCGGTTCATCCGAAGAGCGAGGCTTGGATTCCATGATACCGGGATTGCCTTTGCCCGCTCCCAGCGCCAAGGCAGGAAAGACATCCGTCACTAAATTCAGAAACAAAATCTGCAGCGGCAGAATCGGCAACGGTGCATTGACTACAGAAGCGACAAAGACAACCATCACCTCACTGATATTGCAGGAGAGCAGATAAACAACAAACTTCCTGATGTTCTCAAATATAATCCGGCCCTGTTCGATTGCAACAACAATCGTGGAAAAGGCATCGTCTTTCAAGACCATATCCGCCGCTTCACGGGCCACCTGCGTACCGCGCAGACCCATGGCTATCCCAATATCAGCCTTTTTCAACGCGGGGGCATCATTCACACCGTCACCGGTCATGGCAACCACGGCGCCGGCTTTTTGATGAACCGCAATCAAATCCAGCTTTTGTTTGGGACTAACCCGCGCAAATACCGGTGTTTGGCGATATTGCTGCTGCTCCTGGGGCGATAGTTCCTCAAACGCTTTAATCTCTTTGCCAACCATGACGGTATCCTGAGCACTATCGATCAATCCGACCGAGGCGGCGATGCTGCCGGCTGTTTTGGGGTGGTCACCGGTCACCATGACAATCTGAATGCCTGCGTTCCGGCACGCCATAATAGCTTCTCGCACATCTTTTCTGGCGGGGTCTTCCATGCAGACTAAGCCCACAAACTCAAGGCCTTTATAGGGGTCGGCTTCAAGTGACGCCTCTTCCTTAATCGCCAGCGCTAGCACGCGATATCCCTTTTCCGCCAACTCCGCATTTCGCCTCAGCCAATACGAACGCCATTTTTCATCCATCGCTTCACGACGGTTTTCAGTGGTAACCCAATCCGCATCCTCAAGCACCACTTCTAATGCCCCTTTGACGGCAACCCAATAAGTGTTCCCGAATCGGTTAAATGTCGACATCTTTTTCGTATCGGAATCAAAGGCGTCTTCCCGTTCTTCGGGAAACTCCTGGTTCAGTTTTTCATAATCAATTGATGCTTTACGAGCGGCAATCAACAAGGCTACTTCCAACGGGTCGCCAATCCCCGTTGAATCGCCCTGCTCATTCTTTAGAGACGCATTACTGCAAAGCACTCCAACTTCAAGCGCCTTGGTAACCCGTTCATTGCGCAATGGGTCGATGGTTTGCCCGTCAATCAGAAATTCCGCCCGGCCCTGCTCGTCAAAGGCGGTAATTATAACATCCTGGTCGGATAACACCAGACCGGTTACCGTCATCTTGTTTTCAGTCAGCGTTCCGGTCTTATCAGTGCAGATAACACTCACACTGCCCAGTGTCTCCACGGCGGCCAATTCATTGACAATTGCATTCCGACGAGCCATTCGCATCATCCCGCGTGCCAGCGCCAGCGTTGCCACAATCGGAAGCCCTTCCGGAATCGCCGCAACCGCCAGCGCGATAGCGGTTTCAATCATCACTATGACATTCTTGCCGCGAACAATCCCTGCCGCCGCAATAATCACAATCAATATCAATGTCACCCAAAGCAAATTTCGTCCCAGCAAGTCTAATCGTTTTTCCAGCGGGGTTACCTCGTCCTCAGCCTTTTGAACAAGGTCCATAATTCGGCCCAGTTCCGTTTCCATACCGGTTGCCATGACGACTGCCTCGCCGGAGCCGCGCGTGATGGATGTACCTTTAAAAAGCATGTTCGTGCGTTCCGCCAGCACCGCGGACTCATCGATGGCGACTGTCTGTTTTGATACCGGCAGAGACTCTCCCGTAAGAACCGACTCGTCAGCCTGAAGTTTACCCGACACCAGCAACCGCATGTCGGCACTGACAATGTCGCCTCCTTCGAGAACCACAATATCTCCCGGCACCAACTGAACCGCCGGGATTTCTCTGACCTGCCCATTCCGGCGAACCTTCGCGGTAACACGCTCCATTTGATGCAGCGCCTCCATCGAACGAATCGCTTTTAACTCCATGAAAAAACCAATTGCGGTATTAATCACAATCACACCGGTAATTGCAAATCCATCCAGCCATTCCTGGAATGCAAATGACAACAGCGCAGCGACTGCTAAAAGAATCACAATCAGGCTTTTAACCTGATTCAGCAGGATTTGGCCGAGATGAACCTTTTCAGCCTCACGAAGACGGTTCAGTCCGTAGAGTTTAACAAATTGCAAGACCTGCCTGTCTTTAAGCCCTTTCTCTCGTGTCACACCAAAGTGCTGTAAAATAGCTCCGGCGTCCTGACACCATGGACTCGCAATAACGCTTGCATTTTCTGGATTCATCGTGTTTGCCCCGATTTCCGTCTAAAAAATCCATCGTTTTAAAATAAACTATCTTCAGCCTTTGTGATAACGAAAAATTTGTTTCTTTGCTGCATCATTCATTCATCTGTCCGAAAATACTCTTTTTTCGTCGTGATTTCAAGCCAGATTTACAAATCCTCTTGAAAAGCCGGGCCTTTCTGGTACGATAACGGCATAAAAAATCAATCTTCAGGGATAAACAGAATCATGAAAACGTACAAACAAATCAACGAACGCATCGAATCCGGCAAGGCCGTGGTTTTAACGGCTGACGAAATCATAGATTATGTGGACAAAAAGGGACTTGCCGCCGCGGCCAAAGAGGTAGATGTCGTAACGACCGCTACATTTGGACCGATGTGCTCGTCTGGCTGTTTTTTGAACTTCGGCCATTCCAAGCCCAAGATTCGCATGTCCGAGGCATTGATTCAGGATGTCTTGGTTTATACCGGCATTGCGGCCGTTGATGTCTATCTGGGCGCCACGCAACTGCGGCACGGCGACCCGGCCAATATGTATTATCCCGGAGAATTCCGCTACGGCGGCGGTCATGTGATTGAAGACCTTATCGCAGGTAAATCCCTTCAGTTGTTCGCCTTGTCTTACGGGACCGACTGTTATCCACTGCGCGAAATTCGAACCTATTTTACCCTCCATGATTTGAACCAGGCCATCATGGTCAATCCCCGAAACTGCTACCAGAACTACAATGTAGCGATTAACAATTCGGACCGAACGATTTATACTTACATGGGCCGTTTGGAACCGAACCGGAAAAATGCCAACTATTGTTCAGCAGGTCAGCTTTCTCCGCTGTTAAACGACCCGTATTATGAAACCATCGGCGTCGGAACCTGCGTCTGGCTGGCCGGAGCGCACGGACATGTGTATTCAGAAGGAACCCAGCATGCCGGCCAATGCAAAAGGACACCCGGTGGTGTGCCGACCGGAGGCGCCGGAACGCTGGCACTGACCGCCGATATGAAACAGATGAAAAAGGAATTTGTTCGGGGTGTGAGTTTCCCGGGGTACGGTGTTTCACTTGCGCTGGGAGTTGGTATCCCCATTCCGATATTGAATGAAGAAATCCTCAAACGAACGTGTGTAAGAGATCGGGATATTGTGGCGCCTGTGATTGATTACAGTTCGGACTATCCACAAAACACGGGCAAAACTGTTTGTCAGGTCAATTATGAACAATTGCGATCCGGTGAAATAGAAATCGACGGAAAAAAAGTACAGGTCGGCTCGCTGTCGTCCTACTACAAGGCGCTAGAGATCGCAAACCTGTTAGCCGATGAAATCCGACGAGGTGATTTCCAGTTAGTGAAACCAATCGCTGCCCTGTCGAAAGACGAAGCCATGAAGCCGCTTGTAAAAAGGAAACAAACATAATGAGCGAAACTGTTACCAAAAAACTCATGCTCTATTTCCCGAAGTGTGAATGTGAGAAACCGATTATTTATCATTTGGTCAAAGATCACAACCTCGTTGTCAATGTTTTTCGCGCCAAAGTGACGCCGGAAGAAGAAGGATTTCTCGTGCTCGATGTCACGGGCACCGAAGAGCAGATTCAAAGCGGCATCGACTTTGTGAAGACGTTCAATGTTACAGTCAATTTCACCGGCAAAGGAGTCGCACGAGACGAAGCCAAATGCACCCATTGCGGCTATTGTGTTCCATACTGTCCTACCGGCGCCTTGAACATCACCGATGGCCAAACCCGGCAGGTCGCTTACGATGAATCCAAATGTATCGAATGCCTGGCTTGTGTTCGTGTTTGCCCCTTTGGCGCATGTACGTCGGCATTCTAAACAAACCACATGACGCCCAAACGAATCTACAAAACATTTATTCACAAAGAGGCGGTCTTTCGTATTTGCTGCGATTGTTTTGATACCGTAACACAGGAAATTCTTCGACAGCGTCAAATACTGGAGGACTATATTCAAAAGCAGCCGGAGTTTAAGCATACACTGAAGCCCATTGAACTTCGCCCCAATGCCCCCGAAGTGGCCCGACGCATGGCGCATGCTGCATCGCTGGTCGGGGTCGGCCCGATGGCGGCGGTGGCGGGTGTTATGGCACAGCTTACCGCCGAAGCGGGTCTAAAAGCCGGAGCCGAAGAAGCCATTGTGGAAAACGGCGGCGATATTTACCTGCGAACCGTTGAGCCGGTGGTCATCGGCCTTTTTTCCGGCAACTCAGAAAAAGTGAATCAGCTTGCGTTCGAATTACAACCTGACAGCACGCCCATTTCCATCTGTTCATCTTCCGGCAAAATGGGGCTTTCGATGAGTTTGGGACAATGTGATTTGGCAACGGTCGTAGCCAAAGATGCCGCCCTGGCAGATGCAGCCGCCACACAAGCAGCCAATCTCGTCAGGAAAATCAACGATGTTGAAACGGCATTGAATCAAATCGCGGCCATTAAAGGAATTGACGGCGTTATGATTGTCAAAGACGGCCATATCGGATTGGCCGGAAAACTGCCTCCACTTGTCAAAGCATCTTAAGGACAAACTTATTGACACGAAAAGGCGGTTCTGCTATAGTCCCAAAACCACAAGCGCCCGTAGCGCAATTGGATAGCGCATCGGTCTTCGGAACCGAGGGTTGGGGGTTCGAGTCCCTCCGGGCGTGATTTTTTATGGATGTCCGGACTTATTCAGGTCTTCGAGATGGCCGCCACACCGCGTAAGGTACAAATATTCATATCTCCAACCATTTTACTTGTCAAGGCAACAAAAAATTAAGCCGTCCTTTGATAACTCTTCAAAAGCCCGCCAAGAAACTCTTTTCGAGTCACATGTTCAGGTCGGTTGTCAGACCTCGAAATGTCCAGACTTCTTTGCGAAACATATCCGCACAAAGAAAAACTTCTGCATGACGAGATAAAAATTCACGCCACGTAAGACCTTTTCTCTCTGGCGAAGGCGGTAATAGCCTCTAAGAGCGTTTTGGGTAAGATAACCACATCTCAAATTTTAATCTGAAGCGCAACATTTTTATCCGCTCCATAACACCTCATGGGGTGTCCGATAGTTTAAACATTTGCGAGGTCTATTGTTAAGCAAAGCCGCCGTTTTGTCAATCAGTTTTGCTGACATGGTAAATACCTTCTTGGTCATCTCCGTAATCTGACGAGCCGTATTCCGGACGGTAAATCGTACAATTTCCTCTTGCCCGGAATAATGCAGGGCTACATGATGTTCTTTTTTGTGTGTATCCATCGCTACATAAGTTATACTGTTCGTCACGACCGGTTCCTTTCCATTGTATGCGGCTCTGTTGCCGCAAGGTAATAACCCGCGATTTTCAGTGGCTACGTACCACTTTGTCGCATAAGCCTTTATCGGCCTATGACGACCCTTTACAATCGCAGGGCCGGTCGTTCCATATTTTCTAAATCTAGTGTTAATAGTATACCAAGTTT
>JADHXS010000071.1 GCA_016782835.1 Phycisphaerae bacterium
CGAGCTGGAGATTCACGTTGCGCCGCCGAAGGCGTCGCGGCTCAAAAAAACCAGCTATGATAAATCCACCGACACCCTCATTCTGGAGGTTGCATAAAGAATGAAGGGAAAACCGAACCGAAAATCAGTCGAAGACAACATTGACGCGATCATCACCGCATGGCGTAATCACACGCCGCAGAGGAAACTGGCCGAACAATACCAGTGTGCACCGAATACGCTTCGAAATATAATTAAACAAAAGATTGGGCCGCGCCCCTATAATCGAATCCGCCTCGCCAATCATCATGCCGCACACAAGGGCAATATAACACCGGCAATGATCCCTGGTATCGTTACTGCGTTTCGCGGCGGCACGCCATTAACGGCATTATGCCGTCAGTATCACTGCAACAATACCACCATGCGGAAGGCCATTGTTCCTTACATCGATGACGCCGAATATCAGCAGCTTCGCCGCCGGTTCCTGACGCGCGGCGGCAAAAAAACTCGCTTCCAGAAAGGATTCGAGCCGTGGAATAAAAACGTCAAAGGCATCCACCTGTCGCCGCAGTCGGAATTCAAAAAAGGAAGTCTGCCGGCCAATCATAAAGAGGTTGGTCAAATCTCCATCCGGAAGCATCGGGGGATTAGCCGGCGGATGATTAAGGTTTCCGGTATCAAACATGGGGCTCATAAATGGATTCCTTATACAACCTGGCTTTGGCAGCAAACTTACGGGCCCGTACCGGAGGGGTTTTTTGTCATCCACAAGGACGGCAAGACCCTGCACGATGCCATCGATAATTACAGACTGGTCACCCATGCCGAGCACCTACGGCTTAATACGGCCCGCGACCCGGAAGCAACCCGCAAACGCAAAAGTAAGTCGATGAAAAAAGCTTGGGCAAAACGCAAACGCGACGCGGCCGCTATTGAGGCAGCCAGGGTCCGCCGACAAAAACGCGAAGCAGCCGAGCTTCGCCGGGCCGCCATGCTCGAACACCGAAATCGCCAGCAGCAGGCGGCCCAGCTTCGCACCGGCCGGTCGCAGGTTAAACAAGCGATTCTCCTCCGCACGGCAGCCGGATCGTGTTTTCTGGATGTGCTCCGGTTGCGGGACGACCTTCGACGGCGAGGACCCGCCGGCGGCCTGCCCGAAATGCGTCACCGGTGCCTTCGAAAAATGCCGCATCCCCCGAAAACTGGCAATTTGATGTAATTTTAAACGCTCTTTAAAAACCGAATAATCTATCAAAAAAACAGCCGCCGGGCGGGCGGACCATCGAAACAAACCGCCTGCGCAGATCGACCGCGAATCGACGCTGCCCATTTTTTCACCCGGCGAACTCAAGCCTTAAAATCATCGGAAGAAACGGATTGTCACTTTATGAATTACTCTTTTTTTCCTTGGATGGGCGGCAAAACCAAATTAGCCAAACAAATAGTCGCCTTAATTCCGGATCACACCTGTTATGTCGAGGTATTTGCCGGGGCGGCCAATATCCTGTTTGCCAAACCCCGCTCTAAATCGGAGGTGCTCAATGACATCAACGCCGAGCTGATCACGCTGTTTCGTGTGGTCAAATATCACCGGCGTGAATTCCTGCATGAGTTGCGGTTTGTAACCCATAGCCGGAAGGAATTTTCCGACTTCCGTGCTCAGCCAGGCTTGACCGATATCCAGAGGGCCGCTCGCTACTATATGATTCTCAAGACTGCTTTTGGCGGCAAGGGTGCAACCGCCGATTGTCATTTCGGTTATGGTACCACCGGACGCGGCCGCTTCAACCGTACATCGATGGCGGCGATCTATGCGTGCCATAAGCGATTGAATGGCGTAATTATTGAAAACGCTGATTTTCCGGACTGTATCCGGCGATATGACCGCAAACACACGTTTTTTTATTGCGACCCGCCGTATTACGAAACCGCCGGTTACGCCGCCGAGTTCGGCCTGACTGAGCAGAAGCAGCTTGCCAAAGTCCTCAAAACCGTCAAGGGCGGGTTTCTTTTGAGTATTAATAACCACCCGACCATTCGAAAACTATACCAGGGCATGACGATCCGTAAAATTGAAACCCGGTACACAGTCAGCCGCGACAAGACCGCCGCAGCCCAATCTCGCGGCGAACTCTTAATCGCCAATTATCCGCTGCCGAGGAGAATTTAATAGATGACGCGGCATGAGAAATTCAGCGGTTCCGCCGCACCCAGAAGTACACCCCGTACCCGGCAAAAAAAATGATGAAGAACAGGATGATATCGCCGAATGTCATGGCGATAGTGTAACAAAGAGATTGGATTTAAAAAATTAGAATTAAAAATTTCCGCCGCATCGCGGCGGTGTTCTTTGCATAGAAAATGTCGAATAACACACGGCCCGCAAGGGCCAGAACCGCCGACGACAATCGAAAAAAACTTCGATTTTTCGCCGGAGTTTTTGTGCGCATCACCCAAAACCACCACAAATAACATCCACAATACAGGTCCGCAGACAGGTCCGATGTCCGCAGATTTTGCGGACCTGGCCGCTTGGAATTATACCGGATCGCCCCCGCCATAATCGCCGCTCACGCGGCCGTTAAACCGGTTTTAAAAAGAATTGAAAGCCGATGTCCACCGATGCCATTTCAATGCGCCACAAACGCACACACGCGGTTTTGTGCCATTTTAAAAGCCTCCAGATATGATCCCCCGATGTGTCCCAAAATCCCTCTTTAAGATACCGCTATCCCGCATTCTCCCGCCCAAAGCCGCCCAATCCCGCCAAGTCGGACATTATGCCATATAGGGTTGCGTTTTACAGTGAAGGCAGAAAAATTGAATAATATGTACTTTTACAATTGAATCAGAGTGCGATCGCCCCGCGTCGCCCGACCAACAAAAGCCATCCGGAGGAAATCCACATTCTTGAGTTCCTGGGTCCTTGTATTCCTGTATTCTTAAAGCCGAAGGGGCCTTGCCCCGAAGGCTTTTTATGACAAACGAACCCAATTTCAAAATCCCCAAAATCACCATAAGTGATTTTTCCACAACTGCTTACTGATAACTGCCGACTGCTGACTGACCAAAAAACGAACCCAATCGAACCCAATTAAAATTTTCTATACAACCGGTGGTTTACCGGATATAATCACCCTTTTATAAAGGCGAAACATGAAATTGACAGCATCAACCGAAACGGATTTCCAGTGAAATTTACGGAACTTGACTTAAAACCGGCGATTCGCAAGGCCCTCGTCAAAAAGGGCTATGAGGACCTGACGCCGATTCAGGAGCAAACCTTTCCGCATGTCCTGTCGGGCAGGGATTTAATCGCACTGGCCGAAACTGGCTCCGGCAAGACCGCCGCCTGCGGCATTCCCGTCGTCCAGTCCGTCGACCCGGATATAAAAGCGGTCCAGGCCCTGATTCTTGTGCCCACCCGCGAACTGGCCCTGCAGTATGTCGATGAGATCGCCTGGATCGCCAAAGAAACCGGCGTCAATGCCTTCGCCGTCTATGGCGGTTTTTCGATGGACATCCAGAAAAGCAAACTCGCCCACGGCGTGCAGATTCTCGTTGCCACGCCGGGCCGTTTGATTGACCTGCTGTACAATTCGCCGCTGAGGCTGGCCGAAGTCCGCTATTTCGTGCTCGACGAAGCCGACGAAATGCTCAACCAGGGATTTCTGCCGGACATCGAATTCGTCTTTTCCTGCATGGTCCATGAACACCATACCATGCTGTTCAGCGCGACCATGCCGGAGGAGATTAAACGGCTTTCCAAAAAATATTTAACCAATGCCATGATGATCGAGTTGATTGCTGCCCAGAAGGCGCCCTCGTCGCTGAGTCATTACTTTGAAGAAGTCAAGCCGCACCAGCGATTTGAAAAAATGCTCGAACTGATAAAAACCGAAAAGCCCAAACAGGCGATTCTGTTTTGCTCCAGCCGGACGAACTGCGAAAAATTGTATGACCACTTGAAAAAGGAACTCAAATCGGTCGAGCAGATTCACGGCGGGCTTGAACAGGGCAAACGCACCAGTTTATTTCGACGATTTAAGAAGCTGGACATTCAGTATCTGGTGGCGACGGACATTGCCTCGCGCGGGCTGGATTTTTCGCATGCGACACATATTTTCAATTATGACGTGCCGCATAATCCGGAAGGCTATACTCACCGAACGGGTCGGACCGCCCGGATGGGCCGCGAGGGTAAAGCGGTCACCTTTTTCACCGGCCGCGACATCGGCAAGATCAAACACATTATACGGGCCAACCGCATCACGCCGCATTGGATTGGCCCCGAACCGGACCTGTCAAGACCAGCGGAAAAGAAAAAACAATATGGTGCTTCCTCAAATCGCGGCAAAGGTTCCGGCCCCGGCCGCGGCCCACGCAAAGATTTCAGACGAAGAAAAACAGTAAAAAAACCAGGTGAATAAAGGCACGTTCATGGAATCGAAGAAAAAGCGAGTTTTGGATACCATTCAATTACATAAAAAAGTATTGGCTGATTTAGAAGCCAATTGCCTTGGCGAAATCGAGCGGTCTGCCAAACTGCTGATTGACTGCATTGCCGCCGGCGGCTGTATTTATCTGTGCGGCAACGGCGGTTCGGCCGCCGACGCTCAGCACATCGCCGCCGAACTGGTCGGGCGGTTCATTCGTGAACGTAAGGGCCTGCCCGCGGTAGCGCTGACGACGGATACATCCACGCTGACCAGCGTGAGCAATGATTACGGTTTTGAAAAAGTGTTCGTCCGGCAAGTCGAAGCGCTTGTTAAAGAAGGTGATATCCTCTGGGCGTTTTCCACCAGCGGCACCAGTAAAAATGTTCTGGCCGCCGCCGAATTAGCCAAAGAAAAGGGCGCCAGCGTATTGGCATTTACCGGCAAAAAGAATTCGCCGCTGGAAAAATTATCTGACCATTGTATTTGCGTCGAAGGCCCGACCGCGACCGTTCAGGAAATCCACCAGCTTGCCTACCACATCCTCTGCGACCTCGTCGAAGAGGCGTTTACAAACTAATCGCCGTCTTTTTTATTCGTTGGCGTATTTGAGTTTCCACTGCCGGCGGATTTTGTCCAGTGTCTGCATAATGGCCAGTGTTTCATCCAGCGGCAGATAATCGCTTTGCAGTTTTCCATTGCGCAGGCATTGATGCACGTGTTCAGCCTCGAACTGCATGCCTCCGCCGGGATGGGGCAAATCCACCGTCTTTGGTTTTTTGCCTTCAGCTTCCAGTGTCAATCGAGTTGGGTGAAAAAATCCATCATGCACTGTAATCATGTCTGCCGTGCCGAAGATGCGGGCCTCGTTTTTCATGCTTACGATGCTGCTGATGCTCAGGGCCGCAGTGGCGCTGTCGGGGTATTCGAACGTGATGACGGCGTGGTCATCGACGCCGGTTTTGGCCTTGTGAACTGTTGAGACGATTTTTTTCGGCTGGGCGCCGTAGACCATTGACGCGAATGAAATGGGGTAGATGCCCAAATCCAATAACGTACCGCCGCCCAGGTCAGGATTGAAAATGCGATGTTCGGGTCCAACCCGAAAATGAATGCCGAAATCGGCTTCGACGGCCAGCACCTTGCCGATGCGTCCTTCGGCGAGCCATTGACGCAGTTGAATGGTGGCCGGGAAAAATCGCGTCCACATGGCCTCCATCAGGAAGACGCCTTTTTTTTGTGCGGCGGCAATCATCCGGCGGGTTTGTCCGGCGTTCATGGCGATGGGTTTTTCGCACAGGACGTGTTTGCCGCTATTGATTGCCAGCAGGGTGTTGTCCATGTGATACGGGTGCGGCGTGGCGACATAGACGATATCCACGTTCGGGTCTGCGGCCAGTTCTTCATAGCTGCCGTAGGCGACAGCGCCACCGTGTTGTGCGGCGAACTTTTTTGCTTTTGACAATGACCGCGAACCGACGGCGGCCAGTTGACCGTATTTCGTGAAAGCCAGGTCGCTCGCGTAATTATTTGCGATGCCCCCGCATCCCATAATTCCCCATTTAATCTTTTTAGTCATCATAACTCCTCTTTGTTTAATTCCTTAATGCTTTGATGGGTGCGGGCATTCGGCCTTTTCGGTTGATGAAGTTGAAACTGGCTTTTTTTGTGACCGGCATGATGGGCGCCGTTCCCAAAAGGCCGCCGAAGTGAATGCTTTGGCCGGCGCGTTTGCCGGGTACGGGAATGACCCGCACGCTGGTGGTTTTGTTGTTGGCGATGCCGATAGCCAACTCATCGGCAATGATGGCGCTAATCACGTCCGGCGGGGTTGAACCGGGAATCGCAAACATATCCATCCCCACGGAGCAAACACTGGTGAGGGCTTCGAGTTTTTGCAGGTTCAGGGCGCCTTCTTTTACGGCTCGAATCATGCCGGCATCTTCGCTGACGGGGATAAAGGTTCCGGAAAGCCCACCGACATGGCCGGAAGCCATCGCGCCGCCTTTTTTGACGGCGTCGATAAGCAGGGCCAGTGCGGCTGTCGTGCCGGGGACGCCCATGCGATACACGCCCATTGCTTCGATGATTTCGGCGACAGAGTCGCCTGCGGCGGGGGTGGCGGCCAGTGAAATATCGACGATGCCGAATTCGACGCCCAGAATTTCAGCGACTTCGCGGCCAATCAGTTCTCCGGCGCGGGTGATTTTAAAGACGGTTCGCTTGATGACCTCGGACAGTTCGGTCAGATCGCAGTCGGGGTTTTGTTCGACGACGGCTTTGACAACGCCGGGGCCGGAGATACCGATGTTCAGCGAGTAGTCCGGTTCACCGATGCCGTGATGGGCACCGGCCATGAACGGGTTGTCGCCGGGGACGTTGGCGAAGACAGCGACCTTCGCGCAGCCGATGCCGGTTTTGCTTTTGACCGCCAAATCCTTGAGAATGTGTCCGAATCGCTCGACGGCGGTCATGTTTAAGCCCGCCAGTGTCGAGCCGAGGTTGAAGAACGAGCAGACACGTTTGGTTTGGGACAGTGCCTGCGGCAGGGCGTTCATCAGGTTGACATCGGAAGCGGTCAGTCCTTTTTGCATGTATCCGCCGAAACCGCCGATGAAATCGATTTTTGCCTGTCCGGCGGCCCGGTCCAGTGTTTTTGCCACTTTGACGGCTGTCGCTACGGTCTGCGGCAACGGTTCGAGCAGCAGTGAAACGGGAGTGACCGAAATACGTCGGTTAATCACGGGCACGCCGTACTTTTGTTCCATGACATCGGCGGCGGTGTTGAGTTTCCGGCCCATTGCAACAATACGCTGTTCGATTCGCCCGCAGAAGTGGTCAATGTTACGGTCCATGCAGTCTTTCAGATTGATGCCCAGCGTGACCGTCCGAATGTCGAAATTCTGCCGGAGTGTCATATTGACTGTTTCGAATATTTCTTCGACGGTGATCGCCATAATTTAGTCCTTCGTTTTTACGTTTTTAGTCGTTAGTGAATCATCTTTTGAGTGCTATTGTAGCCAAGGGGAAGTTGGGATGCAAAATAAAAAGATGAGCTTAGGCAAAACAGTTATTTCATTTTGGGTGTTTTTCGGATGGCCATCGCCAACGTCGGCAAAAAAACAATGCCGGTGAGGGAATAGATGACTTTTGCACCAATCCTTAACACTTTTTGAACAATGCGCATTTTCGGATATTTATGAGCGATGCTGACGGCATATCCCGCATACCAGATGTCAATTCTGTCACGGAACCCCAGACGTATTGGCTTCAGTCGTTTCGGGGTATATTTACCATCGGTTTTTTTTAGAATTTTCAATATTTCATGCGGTGTGCTTCCGCGGATACCGCGTCGTAAAAGATTTTCCCATGTTTCATTTTTGCCGATGCGATTTGAAAATCGACAAGCCGCATAATGTGCGATTCTGCGAGGCAGGTAGTTAATCAAAGGCAGATGTGTTGTGTGCCCTTCGAAGGGAAACCAGCGATAGGGCGTTTGATTGACAAACAGAATTCCCCCGGGATTTAACAGGGACCAGATTTGCCGTAACACTACGTTTCTTTCATCGGGGAGAAGATGTTCGAAAACCGCACTTAAAACGACCCCATCAAATGTCCCAAGACCCTCGGGTAATTCTTTGCCGGAGGGCGAGCAATAAAATTTCAAATGGCTTAAACCGTAATATTCGGCCCTTAATTTGGCTAATGAAACCAGCTTCGGGTCAAGGTCAACACCGACGATTGAGGCCTTCGGAAACATGCGAGCCAGAATGGTGCCGGAAGCTCCGGCGCCGCAGCCAAAATCCAGGATTCTTTTGTTTTCACAATCTTTTTGGGAAAGATAGCCGAAAATTTCTTTTTCTATGCAGATTTTTGTGTAATAAGGGTCCTGTTCCCGTCGGATTTCGTCGTTTAGATAACGCAGGCCTTTGATGTCTAAAATTTTTTGAATCAGTTCAACCGAATAAGCGGTTTCGATACTTCTTTCGATTTCGGGTATTGAATATTTTTCACAGCAGATTGTCACGCGGCGTTTACCGCCGGGTAAATCGGAGACTTCAACCTGTCCGTCTGGATGTTCTAAAATAGTCGTCATTGCTTTTCGTGCTCGAGTTGTTCGTATAAGTCTAAGTAGTGTTTGGCAACGCCTCCCCATGAAAACTGCTGCAACTGCTCAAGTGCCGCTGTCGAGAGTGCCCGGCGTTTTTGCGGCGATTCGATTAACGCCAGTAATTGCGAGCGAATGGCCTCGGGGTTTTTCGGCTCTACCAACAGGGCCGCATTGCCGACCACTTCGGGGCATCCTCCGGCGGTACTGGTAATAATCGCAAGACCGGCATTCATCGCTTCGAGCAGCACGGCGGGGAAATTTTCCATCTCGGAGGGAAACACAAAAATCGAACTGGTTTCATAAAGTTCACTGAATTCCGGATCGCTGCGGTCGAGCCAGCCGTGGAAAATAATCGGGGTTTTTGAGTCTTGGGCCAATTCTTTCAGCGGTTCTATGTATGGCCCGTCACCGACAATATGAACTTGCCAGTCTAAGGCAAGGTCTTTAACGGCCTCGATGACATATTGAAATCCTTTTCTTGGCAGCAGGCGACTGCATAGTAAGATGTGTTTTTCTCGTTTTCTGTGTGCGTTAAAGGGGGTTATTTCATACCCGTTGGGGATTATCGAAACGTCTAAATCCGGACAATGCGTTTGTATCAGGTCTCTTAAGAATCGGCTGGGGCTGGTTACGATATTTGCGTTACGGAGAAGCTTTTTCCAATACGGCAACAGTAATTTGTGTTGAAGGCCGAACCGGTCGGGATTGTAGCCAGGGACATCGCTGCCATGACAGGTTACGATGTATGGAAGCCCGGTCTGTTTCTGAATGTGTCGAGCCAGGGGGCTGGTCGGGATGATAAAATGCGCGTGAACAACATCGTAGTTATTTTGTCGGGCCAGCTTTAACGCCGGACGCCATGCTCCCAGAAGATAGGATGCCATTTCCGGTGTACGGCAAATATCCGCACGACTGCGAAAGGAGCGGAAACGAAAAACCCGGACGCCATCGATAGTTTCCTGGTGCGGGAGATTTTTATATCGCATTGTGACGACATCGACCTGATGGCCCAATTGAACCAGATGTTTGCAAAGTTGAGCGGTTATGGGTGCCCCGCCGCCGCCGACCGGGGGGTATTCATAATTCAGCATCAGGATTTTCATGGTATTGGTCTTTACGGTTCGGCTATCCGTTCGTACAGCCGGTGGTCCCCAAATTCCCGTTGGTTGATCGGTTTATAATATGTCATGACAAAATCCCGAAAGGGTTTCATGGTCTGATAACGCAGCGCCTCCTGCTCGTCGATTTTGGTTTTCAGTTCATTTGAATACCACCTATCAAACGTCATAATTTCCTGTTTATTGTTGTTTAAGTAACGTGGTCTTTCATTGCCGAAGAGTTTAGCCGGCACGACCGGCCACAGTTCCAGCGGCGGACGGTTCCACGGGACATGCCGCTTTCGCGTATCGACAATAAATTTCGGTGGCGCTTCCTGCATTTTTGCGACGAGTCTGTTGATTTCTCTTTTTAATTGCTTCGGCGGCTTGACATGCATGTCGCTTTCAAAGGCCCTGGGAACCGGCGCCAGCCGCTGAGCCCGGACATAGATGCCGGGATACCAGCCCCAGACATAGATTGTGTCGTCTTTGGCGCTGTTGATGCGAATAAAATCGCCCACGGCTATCCAAGTTCCCTTTTGCCGTGATGGAACTTCTTTTAGAGCAGGCATGAATCCGCGCTGCCGAGAACCGCGTGTCTTGATGTAGTCGGCACCGGTATCCGGACTGTATCGCTGGCCGATGAAAATCGGGATCGTTAAAACGCCCATGATGATAATTGCCGCTAATCCCGTTGCCAGCATTGGCATTTTGTTATTGGCGGATACTAGTTTCTGGTTCCATTTCCAGACAGCGTAACCGGACAGCATGGCCGCCGAAGCACACAGCGGCAGATAATACTGTTCGTACGAACGCGGGCTGACCCAGACAAAGGCCATGTCCAATATCCACCAAATCGCCAGCAACCAAACAGTACCAGATTGAACATCCGCCGGTGTTATTTTTTTGATACACTCCCGGATGCGAATCAATAGTGCCGTAACAATCGATGCTGTTGCCAAGAGAATCGGCAGTTTTAAGGCCAGATAATACCGCCCGATTTTTTTAGCCAGATCGGTCATGTCAATCGCTGTTCGTGCACCGGCCAGATAGCCGCTTTGAAGCTTGGCCGCATTCACTAATTTTTGTGATAGTGAGGAAATGATGTTTTTGGGAATTGAAACGAAAGGAAGACTGTGAAGATAAGAGTGAATATCACCTTTCTGAAATCCGGATGTTCGGTAGATGATTAAGACGGACAGTCCGAATGCCAGGACTATTAAAATAAGCCCGGCAATCCAGATTTTTCTTGAGACTTTTTTGAGGTCGCGAATCTGAATGACTTTACCGAGATAAAAACCTCCGTAAATCAACATTGATACAAAAACCGTAAACACCAGGGCGGTCTGAAAGGCCACAACCGGAAAGGTGTGCAGGATTTTCCCCGGTTGTTTTTGCCAGGCAAACAATGACAACGGTACGATGAATCCAACGGCATAGCCACCAAGAAATATAAACAGTTCCCAATAGAGTGCTTTCCAATTTTTAGCGACTGCGTTTTTTATCACGATGTAAGCGAAAACAGCGATTACAATGGACAGCCCGGTGCCCTTGAAATAAAACGGTTGGAGTGCGAAAAAACCGGCCAAGAGGAGCCAGTAACGCTTTTGGGTGAATTCATAGAGCAGAAAACAACATCCTGCATAGAGCATGAATGCAATCATAAACTGCTCTTTGACATTGCCGTATTTGGCGATGAGCGGGGCGGATAAATAGATTGCCGCAATTGTGGTTCCGATCACGGCGGCGACGGAGCCAAACACACGTCTTAATGTGTAAAACATGAACACACCGGCGGCCAACTGTAACATCATTTGTACAATTTTCGGGCCGGTATCGTTGAAGCCGAATAACTTAACGCCGATGAGGTTGACAATCAATGTTCCCGCCTGCGCGGAGGATTGTTCATCGACGCCAAGCCGGGCGCCCTGGAGCAGGTGTTTGGCGGAATAGACATACGCACCGCTGTCAAATGGGCCGGGCGAGTTTAACTCGATGTACTTGCCCAATGCAAAGGGAATTCCGGCCAGAATAAGGGTTATGGCAATGGAAAGATACAGCCCGACGGATTTTTGGGGATGCGGTTTTGTTTTTATGTTCTGAGGAGAAGATTGTCTTTTTCGGCGTGCCATCTGTTTTATCTGTGATTAGGCGTTTGCGTTTTCCGATTCAACGACCGTTTCAATGATATACGTCGGACGGTCCTGCGATTCATGATACGTTCGCACCAGGATTTCCGCCAACAGTCCCATCAGGACAAACTGAATCGCGGCCATCATCAGCATCATCGAGATAATCAGCAGCGGATTACGGTTCATGGAAAGTTTCTCGACAGTAAAGTATTTCATGTAAAGTACCAGCAAGCCGGATAGCGATGAGCCCAGAAAGCTTAAAAAGCCCAGCCCTCCGAAGATATAAATCGGCTTCGTCGAGAAGGAGGCCAGGAATTTAATGGTAATCAAATCCAGCACGACTTTGAATGTTCGGCTCAGTCCGTATTTGGTTTTACCTGTGGTGCGCGGTCGATGGTTGACGACTATTTCGGTTACTTTTTCGCCTCCCCAGCGTGCCAGTGCCGGAATAAACCGATGCATCTCTCCGTACAGGCGAATGGGCTTAAGTGATTCGGCGCGATAGGCTTTCAGCGTACAGCCGTAGTCGTGGAGTTTCACGCCGGTAATCTTTCCAATCATCCAGTTGGCAATCCGCGAAGGGAATGTTCGTGTGACGGGATTGTCCTGTCGATCTTTTCGCCATCCGCTGACAATGTCAAAACCCTGGTTTAATTTTTCGACTAACCT
>JADHXS010000072.1 GCA_016782835.1 Phycisphaerae bacterium
GACTTGGTCAAATGAATCTGGTAATTGGTTCCCACTTCGGGCACGGCCATAATCACTTCTTCGATCTGTGACGGGAAGACATTCACGCCGTTGACAATCAGCATGTCATCAGTACGTCCCTGAATCCGTGACAGCCGCCGATGTGTCCGGCCGCACTTGCACGGTTCGGGATGCACAAAGGCCAAATCCCGCGTGCGATACCGCATCAACGGCAACGCCGAACGAATCAGGTTGGTCAGTACCACTTCACCTGTCTCGCCATCAGGCAGCGGCTGGCCCGTGGCAGGGTTGATGATTTCAAGAATATACGCGTCTTCCCAAACGTGCATGTCTTCTTTATAAACACACTCAAACGCCACGCCGGGGCCGTTCATTTCGCTAAGCCCGTAAGAATTGTAAGCATCAATGCCGTACAGTTCTTCGAGTTTTTTGCGCGTGTTCTCCGAATACGGCTCGGCGCCCAAAAATGCCTTCTTCAAGTACAGGTCGTCAGATGTTGTATCGTATTCGCTCAGTACCGAATGAATATGCAGCAGGTAACTGGGGGTTACATGCAGTACCGTCGTCTTAAAATCTTTCATCACCTGAATCTGCCGACGAGTATTGCCGCCGCCGATGGGAATCACGGTCATGCCCACACGCTCAGCACCATAGTGCAGTCCCAGCCCGCCGGTAAACAAGCCGTACGACATCATATTCTGAAACACATCTTTGGACGTGCAGCCCGTGGCAACGATTGAACGAGCTAAAATATCCGTCCAGTTTTCCAAGTCCTCATGTGTGTAATAGATTACAGTCGGAATTCCCGTTGTTCCACTGGAAGAATGGATTCGCACCACTTCCTGCATATCGACCGACAGCAGGCCCTTGGGGAAACTTTGCCGCAGGTCATCTTTCACGGCAAACGGAATCCTGCGAAGGTCATCCAGTATTTGAATGTCATCGGGCGATTTGATGCCCACCCGCGTCAGGCGTTTTTGATAGAACGGGGTCTTAAATGCCTGTTCGATAATATGACGCAGCCGTTGAAGCTGTAATTGCTCCAAAGCTGGGCGTTCAAGCGTCTCAATCTCGGTGTTCCAGTAACTCACTTGCATTTTCGCCTCAAATATCTTTAACTAAAAACTAAAAACTATGAACTCAAAACTCATAGTCCCTGGATGCCCTTTTCATCGACCACACTTAAGCCGCTTTTAGCAAGCACCTGATGGGCCTGTTCCGGGTTATCGAACCGGAAAACCAGCAGCGCTTTCTCGGATTGCTTTTCGACAAACCCGTACATATACTCAACATTGACATTATGGTCTCTCAAAATACCAAGTACCTGTGCCAGGCCGCCGGGCGAATCCGGCACCTCCACCGCCACCACCTCAGTCTGGTTGGCCGTAATATTGTTCTTGCGAAACAGGTCGATCGCTTCGGCCGGCTTATCAACCACCATCCGCAGTACACCAAACGTCTCGGTCTCGGCAATCGTCAACGCACGAATGTTAATCCCGGCCTGACCCAACAAGGAACAAATTTCAAAAAGACGTCCCTTACGATTTTCAAGAAATACGCTGATTTGCGTGATTTTCATAATACTCTCCCTTTCTTCTTTTACAAACTGCGTTTGTCAACGACACGTTTGGCCTTGCCTTCGCTTCGCTGGATCGTCTTAGGCTCAACCAGTTTCACCGTCACACCGATGGACAGCACCGCTTCGATTTCCTTCTTAATCTTCGCCTCCAGAACCCGCATCTGTTTGATTTCATCGGAGAAGATTTTCTCATCGACTTCAACCATGATTTCGACATTGTCCAGCTTGTGCGCCTGTCGGTCAATAATGAGTTGGTAATGCGGCTGTGTGCCTTCAATCCCCAGCAAGACATGCTCGATCTGTGACGGGAAGACATTGATGCCGCGAACAACAATCATGTCATCGGTGCGTCCCTTAATCTTGCTGGTTCGCGGACTGGTCCGGCCGCATTTGCAAGGCTGATTCGTCATGCTCACAATATCCCGTGTACGATAGCGAATCAGCGGAATGCCCTGCTTGGTCAGTGTGGTAAAGACCAACTCGCCATCTTCGCCTTCAGCCACCGACTGCCCTGTCTCCGGGTCGATAATCTCCGGGTAGAACACATCAGAATAGACATGCAAGCCGTCTTTATAGGTACATTCCTGTGAGACACCGGGGCCGATGATCTCGCTGAGACCATAGACATCCGTCGCCAGCATGTTCCAGGTTTCCTCGATCTCCGCCCGCATGGGTTCACTCCACGGCTCGGCTCCGAAAATACCGATATTCCAACTTGCCGTCCGCGGGTCGATCCCAAGTTCTTTAGCTTCCTCAGCCATATACAACGAATAGCTCGGCGTACAGGCGAGGATGCGAGGCTTAAAGTCCTGCATGATCTTTAACTGCCGCTTGGTCTGGCCCGAAGATGTCGGGATAATCGTCAGCCCCATCTCCAGTGCCCCGTAATGAAAACCCAGCCCGCCGGTAAACAGGCCGTAGCCATAGGCGATCTGAATAATATCGTCGGGCTGCGCACCCGCACAGCACAGCGAACGGGCCATCACATCCGACCACAGCTTGATATCGTCGCGGGTGTAACCGACCAGCGTGGGGTTGCCCGTCGTGCCGCTGGAGACATGAATTTCGACCAAATCAGCACGCGGACGCGAGAACAACCCAAACGGATAATTGTCGCGCATGTCCAGCTTCGTGGTAAAGGGCAGCTTCTCAATGTCATCGATGGACGTGATATCCGAAGGCGTAATGCCCTGGTCGTCAAATTTCTGCTTATACACAGGGCAATTCTCATAGACATACTTGCAAAGCTTGACCAGACGCTCGGATTGAAGGTTCTTCAAATCCTTCAACGGCATGGTTTCAATCGCTTCATTCCAAATCATAGCCTACTCCCAATAAAATATTAAATATCAAAAAGTAAAAATCAAAATGAAGGTATCGGCTTTGCCGATGCTTTTTGATTTTCTATTTTACTATGGCTTTTGCTTTTTTGAAAACCTTTTTGTTTTCGGCAAGAATCTTTTTCGGAAAAACGGTTTTAAAGGCTTTTTCCCAGCTTTTGTCACTAATCGGCAGATGCGCCGCCAGCACACCCACCAGGGCCGTATTCAGATGGCGGGGATTTTCGATCATATCTTTGAGTGTGGGAAGATAAACAACCAAATCAACTCCGTCTTTTTTGAGGAAATGTTTCAAACGATAATGTTCATCGGCATGAAAGCACATCAAAAAATCCGCCTGCCCCGGCGCCACCAGCGGTGAATAGATTTTCTTGCCGAAACGCACATGAGATTCCACCGAACCACCCCGCTGGCTCATACCGTGCACCTCGGACTTCTTGACATGGAAGCCTTCATACATCGCCGCCCAGCCAACCAGTTCGGAAGCCTTGATAATTCCCTGTCCGCCGATACCGCCAAATGTCACGTTATATTCTGCTTGTTTTTTCATATTTGTATTCCAGCCGTTCTATTTCTTTTTCTTAATCAGTACACAGGGGTGACTGATGATAATTACGCTGAGGGCATCGGCATCCAGGCGCTGCTTGACGAGTTCTTCCAGTTCTTTCAACTTGCCGACCGGGTCGATGACATCCACATGGTCGGCCCCGCAGGCACTGCACAGTTTCGCCACATCCAGCGTCTTGGTCTGTTCATTGCGAATGGTCCATCCCGTTCCCGGGTGTTGCTGGCCGCCGGTCATCGCCGTCGTCGAATTATCGAGAATAAAGATAATCCCCTTTGCCTGATTGTACGCGGCATTGACCAGTCCGGTAATGCCGGAGTGGATAAAGGTTGAGTCCCCGACCACACCCACAATCCTGCCGTTTGGAGCGGCGCGGCGAAGCCCCTCATTAAACGTCACGCCCGCTCCCATGCAGATACAGGTATGCAGCGCCGACGTCGGCGGCAGCGCCCCCAGCGTATAACAACCGATATCTCCGGCCACATACAATCCCAGCTTTTTCAGCACGGAAAACGTTGACCAGTGCGGACAGCCCGCACACAGCCGGGGTGCGCGGCCAGGAATCTTTTTGACCTTCTTCGGCCTGCCTGTCGCCGCATCGGCAATCACACCCGGCGTCAACTCGCCCAGACGGAACGAGGGGTCTTTGAATTGAGCCTTCCTAATACCCAGTGCCTTAATATGCTCTTCAATGAATGGATCCAACTCTTCAATAACCACCAGCTTCTTAACGCGCTTGGCAAAGGCCTTTATTTTTTCATCGCAAAACGGATATAAAAAGCCAAGCTTCAAATACGACGCATCGGGATAAGCCTCCTTCAGATAATTATACGATACGCTTGAGGTGATGATGCCAAGCCAAGAACCATTGATTTCAACTCGGTTGAGCTTTGTCCGTTCGGAATACTTCTGCAGTTTTTCAAGCCTTTTTTCAACAAACACATGACGCAGGCGTGCATTGCCGGGAACCATTACATACTTTCGCATATTCGGTTCAAGTTTGGCCGGCTTGACGGTCACACGCTTGCCCAGCTTGATGTCTTCTTTCGTATGCGAAATGCGTGTGGTCATGCGGATAATGACCGGCGTATCGAATGTCTCACTGATTTTGAAAGCTTCAGCAACAAACACTTTGGCTTCGGCGGGACTGGACGGCTCCAGAACCGGCAGCTTGGCATAAATGCCCACCCAGCGTGTATCCTGTTCGTTCTGAGATGAATGCATGTCCGGGTCATCGCAAACCACAACGACAAATCCCGCATTAATACCCGCATAGGACGAAGTCATCAGCGGATCCATCGCCACATTCAGACCGACATGCTTACAGGCGAACAGGCTCCGAACCCCGCCCACCGCGGCGCCGTAGGCCACTTCGTAAGCGACCTTTTCATTGACCGACCATTGGACATCCAGCTCTTTGTAGAGTGCCAGCGATTCCATGATTTCCGTTGACGGCGTCCCCGGATAGGCACAGGCCACCGCCAGTCCCGATTCCCAGGCACCCTGTGCCAATGCTCCATTCCCGGAAAGAAATGCTTTTTGAGATGCTGTTTTTTTTGCCATAAACCCTCAATGTCTAATTGACGTTTCAAAAAACCTTGAATTTTAGGTCTTCAGCGTATCCGATTTAGCTGTTTGGGTCAAGTTTCGAGGGCTGAAAATCATCCTTTGCGAGCAAATTATCCCCAAAAAACACAAAAAAAGGCCCGGCATACGCGCCGGGCCATCGGAGATCAAAAATGCTCTTTAAAAAGAGTCATTTAGATTTTAGAATGTCCACTCTACATTTACACGAGCAAACATGGCGGCTTCATTCGTACTGGTGTCATAATAGCTGCCCGGGAGAAAATAATCGAGCAGGAACTGGGTCCGAAAGTTCTTGCAGCATTGATACGTTAGAAGACCCGTAAACATCTGGCCGCGGAATTTACCATTGCCGAATGTGGTTGTCCAGGGCCCTATGCCGGAACCACTATTCTTGTACGTTCTTTCATCGGCCCACATCAGATTATACATCGTCTGCATTGTCCAGACATCGCTGGGTTTAAATGAATGACCAAAGCCCAGACGTTGCAGATTCGACACTTGACCAACATTGCCTTCAGGACTCCAGATATAAGACTGCAAGTCCCCGCCGCGACCCGACTGCGGCCAGTCGCCCCACAGTGTTTCAAATTGCTCACTGGCGGCGGTATCCGGCTCATCACCGGAAAGGAATTCATACATGACAAAAACCTTCGATTGCTTTTCATCATTGAAAGCATAAGTCAGTGTATTGTTAGTACCCCAGGCTCTCATCGATTCCTCATCGACCTTGCCCCACTGCTTGGCGAGTTCCGCACTGTAAGACCAGTTCTCATCAAGTTTGCCCGCCAGACGTCCGCCAATGGTATGAATATCTGAATCCTTTGTCGTAGAATTCGACAAACCCGAATTCTCATCATTTTTAAAGATGTAGTACAATTCTCTCTGTTGATCGCCGCATTTATTCGTTAAGTAAAAAATCAGACCTCTTTCATCCTGACCGTTTGTCGCATGACGAGTGATGTCATGGTCAAGAGGCTTCAGCCATTTTGTCTCATTGTCATACTGCTGAATGTAAATCATGTCCAATTTGGTGGCGTCGCTTAATTCATAAGTTCCACGAATGGCATCAAAATAGATCGTTCGCGAACCATCGTATGGCGTGCCGTCCAGCACCAGCCAGCCGGTACCCAGGATGATGTCCTGACGACCGATGGTCAAGGTCAGCGGCATATCAAAGGCGTTGCGAATCTGAACGTTCATGTGGTCAAAGAGGGCTTCATCAAAATCAACGTCCTGATTTTTGTAGTCCGGATTATGCCAGTCACGAAATTCCCAAACCAGACGTGTGTTAAAATCAATATCTTCACTCAACTGGTACTTCGCGGACCACCGTGCACGATACCGCCCATATTGCCAGATATTTTTATTTTTGTTTTTAGCGGAAGCGTCACCATACTGCTGATCCATAGAGAACATATTCTCCGCATATACCTGTCGCAGACGGATATCCAACCCCATGGTAAGGCCTTCCATCGGGTTATGAAATTTCTTCATAAAATCGTTGTCGACTTCATGCCAATGCGCAGCAGGCGCCTGCACATAATCTTCCGCCGCATCTGCTGCCAATGCCACTGAAGTCATACCGACAACCATCGCCGACAATACCATTCCCATTAAAATCCATTTTACTTTCATTTGTTGTTCTCCTGTTTACCTATTTTTTAATGCCTGTTTTTATCTTTCGTTTATTTTCGACTTTTACATTAAACTCCAATCACGATGTATGACTAAACACCCCTGAAACATTTATCCAAATGTTCCTTTGAATGTGGTTTACTAAGGAAACTCACAACAATCGCCACCAGGATTGAAATCGGTAAGGCAATTACGAGGGGATCCACCACCGGCCAGGTCGGCTTATCCAGCAGCAGCGAATGTTTCTCAAATAATTGATAACAAAGCCCCAATGCGCGGGCTTCCTTGTCCTTGATAAAGAGCAGCCAGAATGCCGTCACGAGAAAACCGATAATCATCGAACTAATCGCCGCCGGTTTGGTCATCCGCTTCCAGAACAGCCCCCCGACAAACGCCGGCAGAAAAGCCGAGGCGCACAACCCGAAAAAGATCGCCGTAGCACGGGCCACAATGTAGCCGCCTCTAAACCGGTAACTGATAAAAACGGCAATCACAATACCGATGATAATCCCTACACGCGTAATCGCAATACCATGGCCATGCTTTCCGGTCACCTGCTCATAGACATCACGTCCGATACTGGTGCCCACCGCATGGAACTGGCTGGACAGCGTACTCATCGCCGCCGACAGCAGTGTCAGCAAAAACAGCAGCCCAAACCATGTCGGCATTGCCCCAGTCACATAATTGGGGATAATACTGTCCGTGTTGAACATCCAGTCACCGGTCTTTGTCTGCGTCAATGACCGCAGGAAAGATGTGGCCTTCGGCCGCACTTCTACCATCCCGTCTGCTAATTCGGTGACTTCTGCTTTCGGCATCAGGATCGATCCCGGCAAAACCACCTTGCCGTCTCTTTCAACATCATACCCTTTACCGACAACCGTAATATCCGCTACATTATCCCCATTCGTATCGATATGGAGCAACTGGCAGGGGATACGGGCTTCAATATCTTTTTCTTTCTTGGCAATCACACCGACTTTTTCGGTTGTTGAAACAATCTTGCCGGTGATGACTTCATATTTATAAAAATACAAATTACTCAGCGAACCAACCACAAATGCCACACCGGTCATCACTAAAATAAAGACGCCGCCGACCAGTACCGCACGGTTTAGTTCCCGTTTGCTCTTAACCGTCATAAAGCGTACCGCCAACTGCGGCTGAGCCAGCACACCAATTCCCACACCCAGTGTAATCGTACTGATGACAATCCACCACAGGTCATAGCCATTTGGATTCGGGCCTTTGGCGGTTTCTGCAACCCCCGCACCGAACGCCGGCATCGCGGTCCACCCCTGGAAACCGATCTTGCCGAACAGGGAGGGGATCGTCGCCATCTCCGACAGCCCCTCGTGTGCGGCCATCACGCCGCCAAGCTTCGAATACGTCCACACCAGCAGGATAATCATACCGATAAACATGATCGAACCCTGCAGAGCGTCACTGTACATGACACCTTTCAGGCCGCCCATAATCACATACGCAGCAATAATTACCGAAAACACCAGCAGCGCCACTTGGTAGTCAATGCCGAACTTGACCGCAATGAACTCGCAGCCGCCGATCAGCACTGCCGCCGCATAGATCGGGATAAACAAAAAGATAACCAATCCGGCGAATACCTGAATAAACTTACTGTCGAACCGCCGGCCCAGCAACTCCGGAAACGTATGCGCATCCAGGCAATGTCCCATCCGCCGGGTTGGACCGCCGAGAAAGACAAACGCAACAAAAATACCCACAAAAATATTGCAGAATGTCAGCCACAGCAAGCTCATCCCGAACATTCCCGCCACGCCGCCGAAACCCACAATCGCACTGGTGGAAATAAACGTCGCTCCGTAACTCATCGCCATCACGAACGGATGCGTCCGCCGACCGGCAATCAGATAATCCGTCGCGCTTTTGGTCCGCATGTAACCCAAAAAGCCCAGATAAACCACAATGAGCAGATACGCCAATACAAAAAGGATTTCCGTTAGTCCTACGCCTTGTGCCAGCATATTAACCTCCTGTTTTACCAAATAGCATCCATTGACAAAGATTTGCCTTTGCGTTTGTGAACGTTAGATTTTGTCTTCGACTTTCTGTTCTTCGATGGCCCATTTAACATCATCCGGTTCTACGGAATCGTCACCTCGGCTCCAGTTAATCAGGCCATAGACCACACAGAGAATTGCGCTTACGATGCAGAGAAGATAGGCTGCCATAACTCCTTTGTCTTCGATTCCAAGCATAATCAGTCCTTTCATAATGCTGGTTCACGAATCCGGACATTTCATGGCCGGTTTATTGATGTTTTTAAGCATAATAACGGCCGTCTCTAAAATTTCAAACAGAAATTAACAATTTTGTATTATTGTCGGCATTTTATTGTGAAAACGATGATTTTTTTGTGTTTTAATTGGACATAACAAAAATACTAAAAATGTTTTTTCATACTGATAAGGCTATTTTGAAATTGTTTTCAGAAATTTTTTTGCATTTTTGTAGAATATTTTCCCCAACAGCTCCTCCGACAGACCCAACTGAGATACCGCCTCTATTTCCGCCGCCTGGTCCGTCCACGGCGAATCCGAACCGAACAGGATATAATCCGAAGGATGCGCCAAAATCATCCGCCGAAGCTGGTCATGATCAAGATATTTGGCCGAAAACGACGTTTCCATGTAAATCGGCTTGCCAATTAAATACGCCTCGACCGCATCCCACTGCTGCCAACTGCCCAGATGCGTTGTTATCAGCTTCAAATTTGGGAATTTTTCCAGAACGTCCGATATTTTCTTTGGCCCGGCCCTGTCAACCCATTCAAACGCAAAATCAAAGCCGGTATGCATCGTCAGCATCAGTCCCTCGGCCTGGAGCGCTTCATACAGCGGGTTCAGTTGTGGATCATCCATGTCGAAATTCTGGTAGTACGGGTGCATCTTGATGCCCATCAACCCTGCCTCGGCGATTTGATGGATATGTTCCGGCCCCGCCGGGTCATACGGATGCACCGATGCCAGGGGAATAATACGGTCCGACTGGATTTCCTGACTCCACTTGAAGATCGGCTCAAACTGCGATGGCTTGGTAGCTATGCTGCACAACACACTCTGCTCAATGCCGCTGGCGTCCATCGAAGCCAGAAGCGACGACAGTTTGCCGTCCAGAAATGCTGTCACTGAATCCGTCTCGGCCAAAAGCTGCGACATCGCCCGCTCGGCCAACGCGTCCGGAAACGCATGCGTATGAAAATCAATAATTGGTCGGTTCAACCACTTTTCTTATCGCAAAAAATCTCAAAAATCAAGCCAAAATATCATTGAAACAGCCATTCTTCCCCTCTTCCCCCTGCGCATAAAAAAGGCCCGATAATACCGGGCCTTTTAGTGTGTCACAGAACAGCGACTCTAAGCAAGTTCCCTTAGACGGGTCTAACTTGCGTTGCTTCCATACCTTTCTTGCCCTGTGCAGGTTCAAACTCGACACGCTGACCGTCACGAAGTGTGCGGAATCCTTCGGAAGAGATGTTTGTGTGGTGCACAAACAGATCGTCGCCGCCGTCATCCGGAGTAATAAAACCAAAACCTTTTTTCTCGTTGAACCACTTTACTGTACCTTGACTCATAACTCACTACTCCCGGGTCTTAGACCCCACATGCTACATCCCTCGATAATTTCTCAAGAACCGGCCCGAGGGAAAAATCAGCCGACTCTTTGTCAACATGGTTTAATTAGAACAATAAATCAAGTCTTTGGCAAATTAAATTCATATAAAAATTCACTTTTTTACCGATAATACCACCATTATTCATCCGTGGACATATCCGACCGCTGCTTTTTTTGCAAAGACCGTTGTTTTTTCTCCCGAAGGCGCTTTTCGATCGCACGATTGGGCAGTTTCGTCGCTCTTCGCACCTTGACCGGTTTTAATGCCTCGGCGATCAACTCAACCAGCCTCTGTATCGCCGCATTACGATTCGCGTGCTGAGACCGGTATTCCTGACAAACCACTTGTAAAATGCCCCGCTTATCTATCCGACCTTCGAGCATCCGTGTGATTTTCCGTTTTTGGGCATCCGTCAGGCATGGACAATTCATAATATCCAGTGATACACAAACACGCGTATTGAGCTTATTGACATTCTGCCCGCCGGGGCCGCTGCTCCGGGAAAAAGTGAACGTTAGAAGCGATTCGGGGATGCACAATTTTTGATTGATGAAAAGCGAGTCCATGACATGCCAATCACTAAATTGCCGCCCGATAGCCTTGCCCATGGACGGTTTTGATAATCATTCGTGCACTGCCCAGTTTTCGTCGCAGGGACGCCACATGCACATCGACCACACGTTCGTTCTGGGACTGATCGCTCGAGCCGAGAATGGTCTGCAGTTCGTCCCGGCTCAGTGTACTTCCGGCAGCTTTAAACAGCGACAGCAGGATGTTGAATTCCGCAGGCGTCAATTCCACAGATTTACCCTCGACAAACACCTGCCGACCGGCGGGGAAAATCCGGATCGGGCCCGCCTGTAAAATTTCCCGTACAGCATTCGGATCCGGATACGCCCGTCGAAGCACCGCATCAATACGGGCCAGCAGCACTTTGGTACTGAATGGCTTGGTAATGTAGTCATCGGCGCCGACACTGAGGCCGACAATAATATCAGTTTCTGAATCCTTGGCAGTCAGCAGAATTATCGGAATGTGTGCCGTCTTGACATCGTTCTTCAGCCGGGTCGTCAATTTGATACCCGAAATATCGCCGAGAATAATATCCAGCAGAATCAGGTCCGGCGTATCCACTGCAATCATCGCCAATGCATCAGCACCGCTGGCGGCGGTCCGGACAATGTAACCTTCATGGGAAAGCGACATATCCAGCAGTTCCAGCAGGTCCGTTTGGTCATCCACAACTAATATCTTGGCATTCATAACATCTTATTTTATAAAATACACGGCATTTATGCAACGCTGATTTATATTTTCATTACAGACGCTTAATATATCTTCATCATCGGCCCTTTTACCGGGGTAATTGATGAATTATTTGAAAATATTCGAAAACCGACAGTAAGACTCGATAAAATAAACAACAATGAAGCAAGATTGGCTTCCACGCAGTATTTTCGGCTATTATGTTACAATAATCCAGCAAATGGTTTCTTTTTCCTATAGATGCAAATCTGGAATTTTGGGATAATAATATTGGGTTCATTAAAAGGGCAGTGAAAGCAAGAGAATATACGCTTGCAGGAAAAAATCGAAAGATAATTGCGCTCTTTAACAAAGGAGGGAGGCAACAATATATGTAATTACTTATTTAATAAAAAGTGCGTAAATAATTATTTTACGTATTGACATATCGCGAAATCATCAGTATAATTCAGAGTTATAATGAGGTAAGGAATTATATTTTCACGTTTTATCAATAAAAAGATACCAACTGTAAACTTTCGTCAAATTAATATGATAATAATGTGAAAAAATGAAAGGGTTCTTGTCCGTATTAATTAAAAATCAAGAAAAGGAAAATAACTGTGAAATCCAAAAAAGCCTTCACACTCATCGAACTTCTGGTCGTCATTGCAATCATCGGACTTCTGATGGCCATTATTATCCCGGCCCTTCGCAAGGTCAAGAAACAGGCTGCTTCTATCGTCTGTCTGGCGAATATGAGAGGCCTTGCCGCCTGCTGGTATGCTTACACGATGGACAATGATGAAAGAT
>JADHXS010000073.1 GCA_016782835.1 Phycisphaerae bacterium
GAATCCAAAAGAGAAGGTAAGGGATGACATGTTGTTTACCCAGGTGTGGGGGCCGTTAAGCAATCATTCGCTAACCGTGATTACGCCGGAGTACAAATACATTTACTGGATGTATGGGGGCGAGGGCATGACGCCCTGCGAAGAATTATTTGATATGAAAAATGATCGACTCGAGATGCACAACCTGGCAGCTGATCCTAAACATGCCGCAGGTCTTAACAGGATGCGTACGCTCTATGATCAGTATGTCGATCAATGGAAAAAAGACTGTTATCCGGCCTATGGCTATCCGGAACATGGGATCCTGGCAGACAGGCATCTGTCCTGGGAAGAAAAAATGAAGCAGGTTCCGCTGACCAAATCCCGAGACGGTTCGCCGGCGATCAATAAAAAGAGAAAGTAGTCAGCGACCGTATACGTCTTTTTCAAGCGTAGAAATTTAATACATTTCACTCTGACCCAATAAATATGTTTCATTGGACTGCAGGAAGTTGATGATTGAAAAGGAATCGACATGTGCTTGATTGTGAAAAAGGTTGTATGGGCAGTGGTGGTGTGGGGTTTGACTGCTGGATGTTTGGCTGAACAGAAGTATGACCCAACATGGAAATCGCTGAAGACCGCGCCGATTCCGGAATGGATTATGGATGCTAAATTCGGGATCTATACACACTGGGGTGTCTACTCCGTACCGGCCTATCAAACAAATATTTACGGGCAGGAGATGTACACGTCCTGGGAAAATGATGCGAAAGCAAGAGGGATTCGTAAATACCATGAGGCCAACTACGGGTCAATCTTCGAATTCGGATATAAGGATTTTGTCCCGATGTTTACGGCACCAAAGTTTGACGCCGCCGAATGGGTGGATGTGATGGAGGCCGGCGGGGTGAGATTTGCGGGGCTCTGTCTGGTCCACCACGATGGTTTTTGCTTGTGGGACAGCCAGTTTACGCGTTGGGACAGCAAGGATAGGGGGCCCAAGCGGGATATTTATGGAGAGATTGCTGCCGAAATCCGAAAACGCAGGGGCATTAACCTGCTGGCAACGTTCCACCATGCCCGTACGTACGACCATCATCTGTCCCGTGCTCGAGATGCTGGTTTTACTGAAGAACAGAAAAAAAAGCTGGATATTTATGATCCGCAGTACAACGATCTGTATCGCAATGCTGACACCGTCAGTAAAGAACAGTTCGGAACTGAGTGGCAAAATAAGATCAATGAAGTCATCAGCAAATATCAGCCGGATGCGATCTGGTTTGATGGTCTCAGCCGTCAGATTAAGCAGGGGATCATCGAAGAAGACAAATTGCTGTCATGTATTTCCAACTACTACAATAAGGGGACACCCTACGTAGACCATCCGGTGATCATGAACAAATTGCCAAGCGGTAAAGTGTGGAACTTCCCGGTTGGATTTGGACTTCGCTGTTATGAAAACGGCCGTGATATGGAGAAAGATGTACGCGGGGACTGGCTGATCGACCGCGCGATCGGATATCCCTGGACATGGGTCAAGAATAAGCAATATCCGCAGGATGCGTCTTATCATATTGTCAGCATTGTTGATATTACCGCACGCGGCGGCATCATGCTGCTTTCACTGACACCGAAGGGAGACGGTTCAATTCCGGCCGAGGAAGTCCGAATTATGCGCGAGATTGGCGACTGGCTGAAGATCAACGGTGAGGGCATCTATGCCACGCGCCCCTGGAAAAAGGTTGCTGAAGGGATCGATGTGGATCAGATTCGCACGGTGGATTATAATCCCAAACGCAAAGAGGATTCTGCCAGTTGGAATTTTCAGGACCTGGAAGCCAGTAATGGTCAAGCCATCCGTTTTACCCGAAGCAAGGATTACAAACATCTCTATGCGTTTGTGATCGGCATTCCCGAAAGCGGACAGGTAACGATCCAGACACTTCGCAAGGGTAATGTGGTCAAGAACGGATCAGGGATCCAATCTGTCAATATACTCGGTTCAGATGCAACGATTGACTGGAAGCAGACACAGGAGGGATTAACGATTACATTTCCGGACAAACTGCCCTGTGACGTGGCGTATGGTTTTAAGATCACCCCGAAAGACGGTATGATTGATGATGCCCCTCGCGAATTGCTCGATGATCCGATCAAACGCAAAGGGGACTGGCCTGTTTTTAAGTCTGTTCGTTAGAGATAAAACTTGCTTCGTTTTTACCTGTGTAAAAGGCAGAAGATATGCAGACAACAAGACGTCATTTCTTAAAAAGCTGCGGTTTATTAACAGCCGGATTGGTTACGGCGGCAGTGGTGGACCCCCAAAGTCCCCAGAAGCCCAATATTCTTTATATTATGTCGGACGATCATGCCGCCCATGCAATCGGCGCTTATGGCGGGCGTCTTAAGCAGTTAAATCCTACACCAACGTTGGATAAACTGGCGAATGAAGGCATGTTGCTTGAAAACTGTTTTTGCACGAATTCCATCTGCAGCCCAAGCAGGGCGACGATTCTGACCGGCCAATACAGCCACGTCAACGGGGTTAAGAGCCTCGGAGGTAAGATTCAGCGAGATAGGCAGTCCCTCCCGCTTACCCTTAAAGATGCAGGCTACCAGACAGCGGCGATCGGCAAGTGGCACCTTGGTATCCAGCCGCTGGCGTTTGACTACTACAAGGTGCTGGATGGCCAGGGCAAATATCATAACCCTCAGTTTGGGGAAAGGAAACAAGGTCAGGCAGAGAAAAGGATTGCCGATGATGGTTACTGTTCAGATCTCATCACCGATGCCTCATTGAAGTGGTTAAAAGAGCGAGACAAAAGCAAACCATTCTTTTTGATGCATCACTTTAAAGCTCCCCATGGCCCATGGGATCACGCAGACCGGTATAACGATCTCTACGCGGACATAGACATTCCTGAACCTGAGAGTTTGTATAATCGTGACGGATTCGGTTCCATAGCAACGCGGGGACATAATGATGAGCTTGTCTTTGCTGTCGGTTCGTCTGTCGGCCAGAGAAATCGGCACCGCAATCACCTTCGCCACGCTAAATTAAAACCTGATGGCAAGAGCAGTAAGGAAATCACTCATCTTGCGTACCAGGATTACCTTAAGAAGTATCTGCGCTGTGTTAAAGGAGTCGACGACAATATAAAACGCCTGTTGGAGTATCTTGACGGTGAAGGAATACTGGGTGACACAGTGATAGTCTATACGTCCGACCAGGGCATGATGCTTGGCGAACATGATTATATCGACAAACGCTGGATGTATGAGGAGTCATTGCAGATGCCGTTTATTGTTCGTTACCCGAAATCGATCAAAGCCGGTACCAGAAGCGATGCGATTGTAAACAATACCGATTTTGCGCCGACATTGCTCGATTTTGGAGGTGTGAATACACCGAAACAGATGCAGGGAAAGAGTTTTCGCAAAATATTGGAAACAGGCAAGGAACCTTCAGACTGGAGGCAGGCGACGTATTACCGCTATTGGTTGCACATGGCCCATCACCATAACCCGGCACACTTCGGGATGAGGACAAAGGAGTATAAGCTTATTTTCTTTTATGGGCTTTCAGAAAAAGGCAGTGAAACGCAGACGCCTCCCGGCTGGGAGCTTTATGATATGAAGAAAGATCCACTGGAAATGATGAATGTCTACGGCAACGTTGAGTATCAGGATGTGGTTAAGAAACTAAAGAGCCATCTTATCGAATTGCGCCAAGAGGTCGGCGATAACGATAAGGATAACCCCGCTATTTTGAAAGTTATCGAAGAGCACTGGGAGGGAGGCGAAGAGATCGCTAAAGAAATTTCAAATAAGTCGGTTAAATACTGGAGCTGTTTCGATAAATCCGCAGAGAAAAGTAAGAAAAAGAAGAAGGTGAAATGAAAATCCTGATTCTAAAGATGATTCGTGTTCAAAGCTGCTGACGGATGATTCCGGGCGTTATCCGGCAATACTCAAAGAGATCGACAATGAATAGACGTGATTTTATTAAAAGGGTGGGTGCCGGCGCTTTTTTAGGGGCTTCTACGACACGCCTTGTTGCCAGGCCGCGAAAAAAACCTAATGTGATCCTGGTACTCACCGATGACCAGGGCTATGGCGACCTGGCCTGTCATGGAAATCCAATAATCCAAACCCCTCATTTGGACAAACTGTATGCTCAAAGCACACGACTGACGAATTTTCATGTTGATCCGACCTGCGCACCAACCCGCAGTGCTTTGATGACCGGTCGTTATTCGAATCGTACCGGAGTCTGGCACACGATTCAGGGTCGCAATCTTCTCCGCCGCCGGGAAGTGACAATGGCTGATGTCTTTGTGCAGAATGGCTACGAGACGGGCATTTTTGGAAAATGGCATCTGGGCGACAGTTACCCATTCCGTCCGCAGGACCGGGGTTTCAAAGAGGTGGTCATCCATGGCGGCGGGGGCGTGACGCAAACGCCAGATTTCTGGGGCAATGATTATTTTGACGATACCTACCAGGCCAATGGCGAACCCAGGGCATTCAAGGGTTACTGTACCGATGTCTGGTTTGACTGTGCGATGGATTTTATCCGTCAAAACAGTCATCGCCCGTTCTTTTGCTATCTGAGTACGAATGCACCGCATGGGCCGCTGTATTGTCCCGAAAAGTATCTAAAGATGTATGATGAGGTCGAAGATAAGTCTCTAAAAGCCTTTTACGGTATGATCACTAATATCGATGATAATATGGCTCGTTTGGATTCACTGCTGACAGGTTTGAATCTCAAAGACAACACCATCGTGTTGTTTATCACCGATAATGGTACGGCAACCGGTGCAAAAAAGGGGGGATTTCTTGCCGGCATGAAGGGAAAAAAGAGTTCGCAGTATGAAGGCGGGCATCGGGTGCCCTGTTTTATTCGATGGCCCGGAGGAAAACTGCAGGCAGCAAAGGATATTGATCAATTAACGACCCACCTGGATATTTTGCCGACCGTAATTGATTTGTGCCAACTGGAAGATCCCGGTATTCAGTTCGATGGCACCAGTCTCAGGGATCTGTTATACGGCGATGGGAAAAACTGGCCGGATCGTTCTTTAATTGTAGAATCTCAGCGTATTTTGAATCCACAAAAATGGCGAAAGTGTGCCGTGATGACAGAACGCTGGCGATTGATCAATGGCAGTGAACTTTATGATATTCAGAAAGATCCTTTACAGAACGATGACATCGCCAGCCAATACCCCGACATAGTTAAGCGGCTCAGAGAAGACTATGAAGAATTCTGGTCGGATGTCTCACAAGATCATCACATAACCAGCCGCTACATCATCGGGTCACCTCAGCAGAATCCGGTTACCCTGACGGCCCATGACTGGCTGGCACCGGATGTGCCGTGGAACCAGAAACAGATCGGAACAAAGCTCGGGATTGAAGGGGGGTGGTCAGTAGAAGTGGCACATAGCGGGAAATATGAAATATCGCTGCGTCGATGGCCCAGGGAATCGGACATTGCGATCAATGATAAATGTGACGATACTTCAATATCGATAAACGCCGAAAAAGCCAGGCTTCGAATGGGCGGCCATGATCAAACCCAAACGATTCCATCGGGAGCCAAAGAGGTTACTTTCCGTGTTCCGTTAGAAAAGGGAATCACTGAGTTGAAAGGATTGTTTATCGGTGAAATGACGACAGGCGCATTCTATGCATATGTGAACGATAAGAAACTGTAAACATTAATGTGGAGTATGAAATGGAAAAATCAAAATTAACATTAAGGGTCACTTTAGTGATGGCAATGGTATGGGCAGTCACAGGATGCTCAAATGTATCAAAATCTGCCAATGTAGACGGGGTGATTGCTCAGGGACCGTACAAGGATGATTGGCAGTCCCTGAAAACGCATGCTGACCCGGAATGGTTTCAAGATGCCAAGTTTGGGATTTACACACATTGGGGTGTGTACAGTGTGCCGCAGTTTGGCAATGAATGGTATCCTCGCTGGATGTATGCAAAGGGATTTGAGCATAAGCGCCGCGGTAATTATTATAATTTTCATCGGAAGACCTACGGGGATCCGGTCAAGTTTGGTTATAAGGATCTGGTGCCGATGTTTAAAGCCGAAAAATTTGATGCCGACAAGTGGGCCGATCTGTTTGAAAAATCCGGCGCCCGGTTTGCTGGACCGGTTGGAGAACATCATGATGGGTTTGCCATGTGGGACAGTGCCTTTACCGAATGGGATGCCAAAGATAAAGGCCCCCAAAGGGATATCGTCGGTGAACTGGAAAAAGCCGTAAAAAAACGGGGAATGAAATACATTGTTTCCCTGCATCATGCCCGAAAATGGTGGTACTATGAAACATCCTATAATTTGGGTCCTGATGTTGATACGCTGAATCCGCAGTACGCCGGCGTGGGCAAGATCTATCCGCCGATCCATAGAGCCTCTTCCGGTTATAACAAAACCGATGGCGAAGCGCCCACCGACGCCTACATGCAGGAATGGCTGGACAAAACGATCGAAGTCATCGATCAATACCAACCCGACCTGCTGTGGTTTGACAGTGGTCTGGCCAAAGATAAATTCTGGCGGGGAAGAACCCCTGAGTTTGATGAGTATAAAAAAGATTTTATGGCCTATTATTACAATAAAGCAGACCAGTGGGGGCGGGATGTGGCCGTGACCTATAAAAATGAGGATTTTCCCGAGGGGTGTGCGATCATTGATATTGAACGCGGTCGAATGGCCGGGTTGACAGAGTATCCCTGGCTGACAGATACGGCGATCTGTATGAAATCCTGGTCCTATGTCAAGAACCCCGAATACAAGTCGGTCAACGCCCTGGTTGATGTGCTGATCGATATCGTCAGCAAGAACGGATGCTTATTATTGAATATCGGGCCGCATCCTGATGGGTCGATACCGACGGAAGCTCAGGATTTATTACTGGGGATGGGACAGTGGCTTCAGGTCAATGGCGAAGCGATTTACCGAACCCGACCCTGGATTTCATTTGGGGAAGGGGCGACGGACTACGAGGGCGGCCATTTCAAAGAGTCCCGAGAGAGTATCTATGGGCCCGAGGATATTCGTTTCACCACAAAGCCGAATGTGCTGTATGCCGTCCTGCTGGATTGGCCAGGTGAAACGGTGCTGATAAAATCACTGCATTCGAATGAGCCGCGACTCGGTAAGATTAAGAAAGTGACCCTGTTGGGGCAAAAAGGAAAGCTTCAGTGGTCGCGTGATGAAAACGGCCTGCAGGTTCAATTGCCAAAAACGAAATCCGGAAACCACGCATGGGTGTTAAAAATTAGTGTCCCGGAGTTCCCGGGTTCACCGGTATGAAGAAACAGAATTTAGGAGTATAGGACTTATGGATGCTGGTTAAGACGGTATTACTGTTCTAATTAAAATAATTGAATGATAAAAGGTAATACTGTGAGAAAATCTGATACTCTCAAAGCCGTTATTTTGCTTTTCGTTTTGTTTTTTCAGGTACTGTATGCCGGACCGCTTATTACTGAGGATAAGAGCGTAGAAGGTTCAGTGTCGCAAGTTTATAAAACGATCGGTGACGTTAAGCTTAAGATGTATATTTTCTATCCGGAGGATCACAAACCAACGGACAGGCGCCCGGCCATCGTTTTTTTCTTTGGCGGCGGTTGGAAGGGCGGTTCTGTGGGACAGTTCGGCAACCAGAGCCGTTATCTTGCCTCTCGCGGAATGGTTGCCATGTGCGCTGAGTATCGCACACAAAACAGGCACAAGACCACGCCGTTTGAATGTGTCATAGACGGCAAAAGCGCCATCAGGTGGGTGCGCAAAAATGCAGGACGTCTTGGGGTTGATCCTCAGAAGATCGCTGCGGGAGGCGGTTCCGCGGGCGGACATGTGGCGGCGGCGGCGGGAACGCTCACAGGTCTTGAAGACAAAAACGATGACCGTTCGGTGAGTTCAAAACCAAATGCTCTTGTTTTGTTTAGTCCTGTTTTTGATAATGGGCCTGAGGGTTACGGGTATGAACGCGTCAAGGATCGATACCGGGAAATCTCGCCGATCCATAATATATCGAAAGGTGCTCCGCCGACGATCATTTTTCTGGGCTCCAGAGATAAGCATATTCCAGTTGCCACGGCACAGAAATACAAGAAGCTCATGGAAGAAAAATCGTCGCGATGTGAGCTAAGGATATACGACGGGCAAAAGCATGGATTCTTTAATCTTCATAAAAGCTTCAATGAGCCGAAATATTTCTACCAGACTGTGATCGAGACCGATCAATTTCTACAGAGTCTTGGATATCTGGAAGGTGAACCAACGCTAACCGTTCCCAAAAACAATCCAGGTTAAATGAAAACACAAGAAAGTATAAGTCTAAGATGCGTAACAAGCGGCAGTAATCGTTAGTCTTAAATATGTTCGAGTTTTCCGGCCTAAAAATGTGGAACGCAAACTAAGATGGACGTCGATATTACAAATTTGCCTGTATGACCGAAATAATTCTTTATAATTCGAGACGAATATGATAGACTTACTTTGTCACTTAATGGAGAAGGCTTTAGTATGAAGAAGTTAGTTTTTCAGTGTTTAAGATACAGGCATTTCTGCATCGTTCTTTTCGTGTTCTTAAGTGTGGATAGTTTCGTTTTTGGTGATAATCTGATCGGTATGCATAAGCTGACGACGATGGCATCGCACTGGCTTGATGCAGATTGCTCGACTGAAAATGATTGGTGCGCCGGCAGCGATGTCGATGAAAACGGGGCGGTAAATTTAGTCGATTTGGCGTATTTGTCTCAAAAGTGGGAGAAGTATCGCAGGCCTAATATTCTCTTTATCCTGATCGATGACCTTGGCAAGGAATGGCTCAATGTTTATGGCGGGATTGATATTAATACCCCTAACATTGACGGTCTCGCAGATAATGGAATGCGTTTTGAAAATGCTTATTCAATGCCGCAATGCGTACCGAGCCGCATGGCATTGATGACGGGGCAGTATCCCTGGCGAAATGGGTTTGTCCATCACTGGGATGTTCCTGCTGCGGGCTGGAAATTTCCTGAAGGCGTCCCGCCGGTTCGATATGACCATAATGTTTACGCTTCGTTTGGGCGGTTGATGCAGTCACGAGGTTATAAGACGGCGGTTGCCGGGAAATGGCAGTTAAATGATTTCCGCCGGGATCCCCTGGTCATGAACAAGCATGGATTTGATGATTTCTGCATGTGGCCGGGCAAGGAGTATGATAATCCGCCGGCGGCAATTCGTTATTACGATCCCTATATTCACACGGTTGCCGGGAGCGAAATCCGATATGGAGAGTTCGGGCCGGACATCTTTACCGATTTTCTCCTTGATTTTATGACAACACATAAAGACGAACCGATGATGCTGTATTATCCGATGGCTCTTACTCATAATCCGTTTATCGCCACTCCGCTTGAGCCGGACATCCCGGATGACAAAGCCCATCGGACTGAACGGTTAAAAGCAATGGTTCGTTATACGGACTATCTTCTGAGCCGGTTTGTCTCAAAGCTCGAAGAACTCGGGATCCGTGATCATACCATCATTTTCTGGACCACAGACAACGGGACCGCGAGCAAACATACCGGTGCAATCGATGGCCGTCCGGTAATCGGAGGTAAAACAAAGATCACAGAGAACGGCATCAATGCCCCATTTATCGTAAATTGTCCGGGCATCATACCTGCCGGTGTGGTGACGGATGTTTTGACGGACTTTACTGATATGTTCCCGACCTTTGCCCATCTTAGCGGCGCTCAGATGCCGGACGGTTATGTGTTTGACGGTTATTCAATCGCTGATGTTTTGATTGGTAAAGATGCCGACGGATCCCGTGAGTGGATATGCGGTCTGGGCAGCGGGGGTGGAACGTTGAACCTTGACCGCCTTCCCCCGATGGAAGGAGTGGATGATTACCAGGCGGTCAATGTAGATAATCAAAAACAGCGGGGAATCCGTGATAAGCGATATAAGATGCTGGTGGACAGCAGTACGGGGACCACACCCGCGGAGCCAAACGGCTTGTTTGATCTTTGGCTTGATCCCGGGGAAACGATAGACCTGACGGACAGCACGGCCCCGGAACATACGGCAGCTAGATTAAAACTCGAAGCTGTTCACGCATTGTTTCCTTCCATCGATGCAACACCCCAGTATGGGCCGCTGGTTCCTTAAGTGTTCGTGATAGATATTCATGCAGGCATTTGCAGCGCTTTGGATACTCATCTGTGCAGGTATGGCAACCACGAAATTAATCAGTGTCAACACCGGAGAGGATAAGTATGAAACACGCCAAGCGTTGTTAATCGTTCGTTTTAAGCCTTTGAACCTGAACTTGTAGGATGCAAAATAAACTTCGGTGATTCAAGTTGGTTGTCTAAGCGGAATGATTCTTGAATCTTCAAGGTGAATATGATACAATTATTATCTCAGTTGGGTGATGCTGTTGTTGTTAATGATCTAACTGAAAAATTCTTTGGATCGAATGAGATGTTTTAGATATCTCGGACGGAGGGTCACAATGGGTATGTGTCATGAACAGATGAAACGAACAGCTGCTAAAATCTGTCCCAAGACGGGCAGGGTCATCAATCCGAAGAAAAAAGCATCTCAAGGAGGGCTCAAGTGGCTTTTTCCGGCAACAGGGCTTTTCGCACTGATCTGGTTTCTGATTCGAGTGATTCCCAAGCCCGACCGGGCGAATTATCCCTGCATGCGGGTTGCGTTCCCGCTGGCGTCAACATTCGTCACGTGGATGACGGGATTGATCGTTTCGACCCTGGCTTTTCGCCGGGCGCAGGTTCATTTTCGACGAAACCGATACATGGTTGCGTTTTCATGTCTGGCGGTGGGTGTAGCAGCGATTTATATTCCAATGAGCACCGTCAGCAAATGGGTTGAGGCGGCGACTCCGGATCCAACCTGGTATGTGCCGACCGATGCCAACGGTCTTCCACAAGTGGCCAATGCTCCCATCGGTGTCGGCCGGGGCGTTTATCCGGGAAGGGTTGTCTGGTCGCATGATCCCAACGCGACGAACTGGAGCGGAACGGATCCTAACTGGTGGCAGGACCAATACACAGATCCTGCAACGATAGAAGCGATGCTGTCTAATTCCTTACGCGATCTGGCCGGTGAAGATACGGACGCGGCGGCGTGGGATGCGCTTTTTAGAAACTTTAATCAACGCCGCGGCAAGGGCGATGTCGGTTACACTGTGGGTGAAAAAATTGCCATTAAAGTTAACTTTGTACACTGTAACTCGCTGGACAGGGTCGCTCCTAATGATCCTTTTGACGCTACGCCTGCGCCGCAGTTGCTGACGGCTTTGGTCAAGCAGCTTGTTGATAATGGCAATGTAACGTCGTCGAAAATCACGGTCTACGATGTGACCAAGCTGGTCATTGATACGTTCTACGATCCGATCGTCAAGGAGTTTCCTGATGTTCAATTTGGCGAGTGGGTTGGCGGCGACGGGAGGTTCCAGGTTCAGTATGATGACAGCAATCGCGTGTGGTGGTCGGTTCCGGCGGATGACCCGCTGGTAGGAGTCACTGATCTGAACCCGACGTATCTTCCGGTGTGTGTGACGCAGGCGGATTACATGATTAACCTGGCAAACATGAAAGGGCATACCGGCGCCGGTATTACGCTCTGTGCTAAAAACCATTATGGAACGATCCTTTCAGGTCCCGGAACACCAAGGATATTTGATGTGGACCCGGAGAACCCGGATGACCCGAAGATGTCCTCCATGCCGGCATGGGCGGGGCTTCATGAATATCACATCACGCATGATCACAACGGATCTCCGCGTCGTTTGATGGGTAGTTATAATCCGATGGTCGATATCATGGGGCATCCGGATGTTGGTGAAAAAACGGTGCTGTTTCTTATCGATATGCTTTACACGACGCATAAACAGGGCAAGCAGTTTGGTCCTGAATACAAATGGCAGTCATATCCGTTTAACGATGACTGGTGTTCGAGTCTGCTTGTTTCACAGGACGGCGTCGCGATCGATTCGGTGGGGCTTGATTTCATGCGTAATGATGTGCTGAACGCCAATTTCGGCGCCGTTATCGATGTCAATGACACCCCGGACAACTACATGCACGAAGCCGCTCTGGCCTATGATCCGCCATCGGGTGCTTTTTACGATCCGGATGGAGACACGGTCGCTCTACCGAGTCTTGGTGTGCATGAACACTGGAAC
>JADHXS010000074.1 GCA_016782835.1 Phycisphaerae bacterium
AAGGCGTGGCGACATCGCCGGCATTATCCAACTGGAAATAGCCATACGCCAGGCCGTTCGAAATCGAACTGCCTAACGGGCTTCGCACCAGAGCGGCCGCTTGATTGGAGGCATGGGGCACATAGTAATATTGATAATCGGTATAAGGACGGCTTTGTTCCTGCAGTAAAAATGCGTCAACCTTTTTCTTTACATCAAAACTAATTTTTTTTGCAACATCGATAAACTCCTGCTGGCGTTCGGCATGCAGACCCTTTTCATGCATTCCCAGCGATGAAAGCCCCAACACACTCAGCACCGCCAGCGCCACAGCAACTACCGAACAGATTATCCAGAAACGCCTGTACATATCAAAAATCAAATAGCAAAATTTTATGAATCCCAACTCCGTCGGGATAACTATTTTTTATAGATTCCCCGCTGCGCTCGGAATGACATTTATACTCTATTTTCATATTTATAGCCGGCGCCGCGGATAGTCTGGATCAATTCTTTTTTTGCTCCCGCTTCTTTGAGCAAATCCCGCAGGCGGGCAATATGCATGTCAATCGTGCGGGTCTCAATGCCGTCCATGGATTCATGCCAGACTTTTTCGTACAACTCCTGACGACTGACAACCCGATTGGGGTTGGCGGCAAACAACTGGAGCATCTCAGCCTGTCGGGGACTCAGGGGGCTTTCTTTTCCGTTGCCAAGCAGTTTTAGTCCTTCCGCATCCACGGTAAACGGTCCGAATGTGAATTGCTGTCCCACCGAGCGCTGCGGGTCGAGCCGACGCAGTATCGCACGAATCCGCGCCAGCAACTCCTCCAGCGAAAACGGTTTGGTCACATAATCATCGGCGCCCATATTCAGACCGGCGATTTTTTCGGCTTCCATTCCTTTTGCCGTCAGCATGACCACCGGCGTTCGCAGTCCCTGTTGCCGCCATTTTCGGCAAAGCTGTTCGCCGCTGATACCGGGCAGCATTAAATCCAGCAGAATCAGATCAAAGCGATGCTCCGATACAATTCGCTCCGCTTGCAGTCCGTCCTGGACATCCGTTACCGAAAATTCATGGAACTCCAGAAAATCCCTTAATCCTTCCCGGATCTTGGGTTCGTCCTCAACGACCAATATGCTTTGCCCTGCTTTCATAATTAATTCCAATCGCTGGATTCCCGCTTTCGCGGGAATAACAATAAGGAAAACGTTTATCACACGCTATATACATTATAGGCTAAAAAGCGTCAATGCAACTGTAACTTTTTTGTAAAACTGACCGGGTGCGATTTTACAGACCTTTTACACCGCTTTAGCCCCTCTTAGCCGTATACTTTAGGTAGAACAATAATCATTTTATTTGAAAAGGAGAAAGATATGAAAAACAGCAAAATCACCTTACTTGTTTTCCTTTTGGGCTTCCTAACCACCCCGCTGTTGGTTCGGGCTGAATCTAAGCAGGTTTATTCCAAACTGCCCGTTAAGGAAGTAACGATCTTCAAGGACGGACACGCCTTTGTCTTGCATGAAGGCACTGTTAAGACGAAGACCAAAGGCAATGTCCTTCTGGACTATCTGCCTAATCCTGTCATGGGAACCTTTTGGGCCTATAGTGCCCAGCCCAACGTTGCGCTGACAAGCGTGATATCGAGCCGGGATGAACTGGACGTGGAACAGGCCGCCCTCAGCATCGAAGACCTGGTCAAGGGGAACGCCGGCAAAAAAATCATCATCAAGGAAACCAGTAAAAATGACACGTATCAGGCAACCATTCTGCGTACGCTGGATGAAGAAATGCCCCCTTCCGCGTCTGTTCCCAACGACAGAAGGAACCATTACTATCAACCCGTTCAACACCAAAACAAAATTGTCCTGTTGAAAGCAGCGGAAGGGATTAAGGCCGTTCCTCTCAACCAAATCCAATCCATCACTTTTTTAGATAACCCCAGTGACACTGTCAACCGCAAACAACAAAAAGACACCATGACATTGCAACTGGATTGGAATGGCCAACACCCCGAATCACAAGCCGTTGTCGGAATGGCCTATATTCAACGAGGCATCCGATGGATTCCCAACTATCGTGTTGAAATTAACGACCAGGGCCAGGCAACTATCAAACTGCAGGCGACCATTGTCAATGAACTTGCCGATATGGAAGATGTCAAAGCCCACCTGGTCATCGGCGTACCTCGCTTTGCATTTAAAGACACACCGGACCCCATTTCATTTCAGGAAACCGTCGCCCGGCTGTCACAGCATTTCAGTCCCAATTCGAGTACCGCATACGCCTTTTCAAATGCGATTATGAGTCAGCGAGCAGCCTACGATCACGCAGAACGTCCTGCGGTATCCAATGAAAATAATATGAATTTGGGGCCCGAACTGCAGGGCATGGAAACGAACGAAGACTTGTTTGTCTTTACCCTTGACCATATCACGCTTAAAAAAGGACAGCGCATGGTCCTTCCTATCGCCGAATATACGTTAAACTACACAGATGTTTACACCGTTGACATCGGCTTCCAGCCTCCTCTGGAAATGCGGCGCAATTTTAATACCAACCAGCACCTCGAACTGGCCAAACTGTTCCATGCCCCTAAAGCCATTCATAAAATCCGGCTCAAAAATAAGTCCGAATACCCCCTGACCACTGCTCCTGCAACAATCTTCAAAAACGGACGGGTATTGGCACAGGGCATGATGACATATACTTCCATCGGCGGCGAAGGCGACCTGGAAATTACGACTGCCGTTAACATCAAAGTGAAAAACTCGGACACACAAACAGCAACCACGCCCAACGCGGTTAAATGGAACGGGGATTCCTATACAAAAGTGGATATGCTGGGAAACATTGAATTGACAAACTACAGCGACAAACCCGTCACCCTGCACATCAAACGTTCTATCCTCGGAAACATGGATGAGGCAACACACAAAGGAACCGTCAAACAGCTTGGCCACGGCTATGACGGGTTTGTCTTTGAAGGCGGTGTGCCCTTCTGGTGGAACTGGTGCAGTTGGCCCTGGTGGTGGTATCACTTCAACAGCGTCGGCCAAACCGATTGGGAGATTGAACTGGAGCCTAAAGAAGAAATTAAACTCGAATATAACTGGCACTATTACTGGCGTTAAAATCTAAAAAGCGAAAGGATAAAATGATGAAAACACTTAATCTAACAATTCGATTCATTAGCTTGATGCTGGTGATGGCGTCATCGGCAGGATTGGCCAACACCATCACACTGACCGCAGAGACGGACAGGCCCGTAATGCTCGCCGGGGAAAAGCAAACGGTCTATTTGCGGGTGGGACTGACCGGCTGCGGCGCGGAGATTCTCAAAGAGCGGGCTCCTGTCAATGTCGCGATTGTCATCGACAAATCCGGTTCGATGTCGGGCCAAAAAATCGAAAAAGCCAAGGAGGCCGCCATCCTTGCCCTGCATCGACTCCAATCCAGTGACATTGTTTCGGTTGTGCTTTATGACAGTAACGTCGAAATATTGGTTCCCGCAACTAAAATGACAAAGCGAGATGACATCATTCGCAAAATTCGGCAGGTTCGTGCGGGCGGGTCCACCGCACTCTACGCAGGCGTGCAGAACGGAGCAGAGGAAGTACGCAAGTTTTTGTCGCGCAATTACGTCAACCGCATCGTGCTGCTCAGCGACGGGCTGGCGAATGTTGGTCCCGACAGCCCTTCGGCACTGGGACAACTCGGCGCCAACCTGGTCGATGAAGGTATGTCGGTAACGACCATTGGGCTGGGGCTGGGATACAACGAGGACCTGATGACGCAACTGGCGTATAAAAGCGACGGCGGACATTATTTTGCCGAAACCGCTGATGAACTGGCCGGGGTGTTCGATCAGGAATTCGGGCGGGCGCTGTCGGTGGTCGCACAGGATGTATCCATCGAAATCATCTGCGGCGAGGACATGCGGCCCGTGCGGCTGCTCGGCCGGGAAGGGGTTATCAAAGACCGCTCGGTTCATCTGGATATTCAAAACATCTACAGCGAACACGAAAAATATGCCATCCTCGAAGTGGAAATTCCCGCCCAGGCCAATAGCAAAAATCGTGAACTGGCCTGTGTTCGTTTGAACTATCAGGACATGAAAACAAACACCACTCAAACGTCCAGCTACGCCTGCCAAATTCGTTTCACCGGTTCAAAAGAGGATGTCGAGAAAAGCATCAACAAACGCATACTGGCCGATGCCGTTGAACAAATTGCGATTGAAAACAATCAGCGAGCACTGGCTCTGCGGGACGCCGGTAAGGTCGAAGAGGCTCAAAAGGTGCTTACCGATAACTATTATTATCTCAGCGGAAACGCAAAACAATTAGACAGTGAAAAACTTGCCACCTACGCTGGTGAAAACAAAGAAGATGCTGACAATCTCAATGAGGAAAACTGGACGCGACAGCGAAAAGTGATGCGCGAAAGTCAGAATTCCCGTCAAACACAACGCTAATGAACTTTATAACAAGGAGAGAAAAATGAAAGCTGTATTATTCTTCATGTCAATCGTGCTTGCGGCAATTCCGGTATTTGCTGAACCACAAATAAACGATGGAATGATCACCGATGTCATTGTCTATCACGGACAGGCATTGGTGACCCGCACCATTGAACTGGAAACTATCAGCGGTGATATTGAATTGCTGGTGGAGAATCTACCCGAACGAATTCTGCCGGAAAGTCTCTATGCAGTATCGAACGACAGTATTCAGATTTTGTCCGTTCGCTACCGTGTGAAGGAAATCGAAAAAGATACACGGGCGGAAGTTAAAGCCATTGATGAACAAATCGAACAGCTTCAAACGGAAATCTATCAAGCTGTCCGCGATCATGAATTTATGGAATCGATGTGGAACAAGTTTTGCAAAATGTGGGAATTAAGTTTCCAAGGTGCCGATATTTCGCTCAACCGGGCGGCTTTTTCATCGGAAACCATGAAGGATTTTACCGGTTATCTTGATGAAAAAAATACCCATTACTACACCGAATCCGTTCGGTTAGAACTGCTAAAAAAACAACTGGAAAAACAGCTTGCCAAACTGACCCGGCAAAAAGAAGAATTGGCGAGTCAGCACAAAAGTATCAATCGACAGGCGCTGGTATATCTGCATGTTCCCGCAAGTGCGGCATCAAATATTGTACAGCTTAGCTATCTGGTGAACGACGCGGACTGGTCGCCGCAGTACAATCTGAAAGCCGACCCGGACAACAAACGGGTCCACACTGAATACAACGCCATCGTGCATCAGTCGTCGGGTGAAGACTGGACGAATGCCATCTTGGCACTGAGTACCGCCGTGCCCGCTTTGGTTGCCAGTCCGCCGGAACTGGAACCGATGAAAATCGGGCTGATTTCCGCCGAGGCAAAATACCGGGGAAAAATAATTGCGGATGAACAATCCATGAAAATACAGCAGCAGACGCAGACAATGCCAAGCACAGTACAACAGGGTGATTTTTACGCTTACGGGAACCAAACGGAGAAATTCGGCGCACTGGTTCAATCACGGCGTTCGAACATTGCCAAAGGCATCAAGGCACAGCAGGAACTTAACACTATCGCCATCAGTAACCAGATGATCGAATTCGAGGCTGATAAACGCATGGTGCAGCAGTTGAAGGAAAAAGCGGTTGCCATCCGCCGGACTGAAGGGGTTAGCGTCATGTACAGCCTGCCCGGCAAGCTGACACTGCCCAGCAAGTCCGACCAGCAGTTAGTAACGATTGCTTTGCTGAAAACTCCGGCTGAGTTTGTTTTTGTCGCCGCCCCGCTGCTGACCGACTATGTCTACCTGCAGGCAGAGATTACCAACGACAGCAATACTATCCTGCTGCCGGGTCCGGCGGATATGTTCCGCAACGGTCAGTTCGTCGGCAAAGGCGACATGAAACTGGTGACCATCGGGCAGACATTTACGACCGGATTCGGCGTGGATTCACAAATTCAGGTGACGCGCGAGTTCAAAGACAAAAAAACGGATTCGTTTTTGGGTAATCGCATCGATGAAAATTATTACCGCTTAGCCATTGACAACTACTACGACAACCCGGTCGCGCTGCGGCTGGTGGAACGGCTGCCGTGGACGGAGAACAAAGAACTGGCCATCGAATTGACGAACGTCTCGTATCCGCTCAGTACCGATTCCGAATACCTGCGTACCGAAAAGGACAAGGGCATTCTGCGATGGGATTTAAAGCTCAAACCCAACACTACCGGACAGAACGCAACGATTGTCAACTATGCCTTTACATTGAAGTATGACAATGATATGGCAATTCGGACTGTACGATAAGATACAATCACCTTCTATTTTGAACTGCCGCGGCTGATCTGGCTGTCGCGGCAGTTTTTTGATAAAATTTACAGCTTTTTTTCGACAGGATTAACAGGATTTACAAGGTTTCTACTTAATCACAACCCGTCCTCCGCAATCGCTTTGCCACGAAGTGTGGAAGAGCACCTTGATCGAGGAGTATAACACCTTCATCCGGCGGTGTAAGATTCATGGCCGGGCGCGGGGTGATTATTTATTCTTCTTTTCTTTTTTTAGTTTTTGTCTTTCCTTCAGCGTCAGCTTGGCCTTTTTCTGGTTTTCCCGTTTGCCTTTATCTTTTTTTCCGCTATCGCCCATGTTTATTTCTCCTTTTTTTTGATTATGTTATCACACTGATTATGCCGTCGGTATTAAACGCCAGACGACGGATTGTTTCTTTCTCTATAACACATTCGGGCTGCTTCTTCAATATTAATCGGCCCGGGTACAAATAAAAACTCTCGGGGACTTTAAAATTGTCCTCGAATTAAATCCCCAGACCTTTTAGACTGAAAATACCCGTCACGGCAATTTTTTATCATGTTTTTACCCAGCAGTATGTTCTCATTAACAATCAGACCATCACAAACGATAAGCCCCCTATAGGGAATCAATGCCGTTTCGATAATCGAAAAATCTTCTACCATTTCTTCTATCGGCGATGTTAATCCCAACGCCGCAAAATATTGTGTTGTCTCTACATGCTGAAAGGCATACCAGTTTTTGTATTTCTTGAGGTAAATAAACTGACCGTAAACTGATTTACTGAGAGCTTCCTTGAAATCGTTGCTAATCCCTGTACATTCTGTTATTAACATTGAATCGGAATAGAGCAAATCACGGCATTTTGCATACTCATCGACACCTTTAGGGAGTTTGCCACCGTTAACTTCAGTGAGCACCGCCTTGTAAGACGCCAAAAAATCATTCGCGATTGCACTGCTTACCAACATTGTCAGTCCTCTTCAATTTTCCGTGTATTAAACAATTTGTACACCCTGCAAAGTTTTTTCATCCACCTCATTTCATTCGGTGGCTGCCACCCGTCGGAAGTAACATTAAAGAACCTTAATATTTGACCAAAAACAGCATTTCTTACCCAAAGTTCAGGTTACAAATAACTTTCTTGTTACTGTCGATTTTTTCTATGCATTATTATTGTACCCAAAACCGATCATCCGGCAAGCGCAATCCCCAATTCTTATCTAAGTTGCATCGGCGGGTGGCATGTCTGCGTCTGGATGCCGGATCAAGTCCGGCATGACATGGCGCCTGCTGCGCAGGCTCAAGAAGGGAGTGGGCATCGGCCATCCAATAATCCACGGGCTTGGCGCCCGAGGCTACAACAAAACGCCTCTTCGGGGCTCAAAGGAGAGAGGAGCTTGTCTTTTTCCGGGGGCTTACGCCGCCCGGCTAATTTACTGTCAGCCCTTCGGGCTTATGGAATCTTCCTGTTTAAATAGATTCCTCGGCTTCTCCTTTCCCGATGAATCGGGACTCAGGGCTAAAGGCTTTTTCGGAATGACCTTTTTGGTGGGCATGGCCCACCCTACTTTTCATCCAACAATTTTAGGGTTTGAGCGAGGACGGTTTCGATGGTGTTGGTTTCGGTGATGTCGAGCCAGTGGGTGTTTCGGAAGGTTTTGAACCAAGTTCTTTGGGATTTGGCGAAGCGGCGGGTGTTTATTTTTATTTTCTCGACGGTTTCGTCGAGTTCCATTTCGCCTTTCAGGTGGGCAATCATTTCGGCGTAACCGATGGCGGCGGCGGCTTGTTTGCTGAGGGGTTTTCCCTCGGCGAGTAGTCCGACGACTTCGTCACGCAGGCCTTCATCCATCATGCGTTTAACGCGGGCGTTCATGCGGGTGTTTTCGACTTCCTTTTCCCTTCGCAGGCCGATGACGAACCAATCGGACGCGGGCGCATCGTCCCACTGGGTTTGAAACGTACTGATGGGTTTTCCGGTCAGTTCATAAACCTCCAGCGCGCGGATGATACGTTTTTCGTCGTTGGGATGGATACGCTCGGCGGCGGCGGGGTCAACGGCTGCAAGGTGTTTGTGCAATTCTGCCAATCCCTCGGTGTCACCCTGCTTTTTAAGGCGGGTACGTAGGCAGGCATCTGAACCGGGACCATCGAACAGGCCGTGCAGCAGCGCCTTGATATACATGGCGGTTCCGCCGACGGCGACGACGGGTTTATTTCGACTCTGGATATCCTGAACCGATTTTTCCGTCAACTCCAAAAATTGGTCCACGCTGAAGGATTCGCTGGGTTCGACTACGTCAATCAGGTGGTACGGCAGGATTTGGCGCTTTTGGCGCGGGGGTTTAGCCGTACCGATGTCCATTCGGCGATAAACTTTCATAGAATCTACACTTACAATCTCAGCATCCAGCGTTTTAGCCAATTCGAAAGCCACACGGCTCTTGCCGGAGGCGGTGACGCCGAGAATCAGGATTTTTGTCTGTTTTTGGGACATTTGATACGTAAATAAACCTTTTATCGGATGTTTTCCGGTTCACGGCCTGACTGCGTCAGACCGTGCCACCCTATTTAAAACCCGTGCCACACAAACGGAAAATTAGCTTTTTTTCTGTGCGGGAGATCGGATTTATGTATAATATCAGGACATTACTAAAAAATCCAGAGGCGGTTTGTCACAAATGGAAACAGACGCGTTAAAAAATCAGAAACAGTACAACGACTTGAAGTCGGCTCTGGCCGTCAAAGCCGCCATTACCGGTCAGATTCTCGATGAACTGCTGGACGAGCAGACAGAAATTCCGCAGCAGTTGAAGGACGCGATGAACTATATGCTGCAAAGCGGCGGCAAACGCATCCGCTCGGCATTGGTGATGTGGTGTTGTGAACTGATTTGCGGCAAAGTGACCGGCCCGGCGAAAATCGCCGCGGCGGCGGTTGAAATGATACATACCTATTCGCTGATTCATGACGATTTGCCGGCAATGGACAATGACGATATACGTCGCGGCCAACCCAGTTGTCATAAGCAGTTTGACGAAGCGACGGCCATCCTGGCCGGTGACGGGCTGCTGACGCTGGCATTTGAGATATTGACGAATAAGATTGACGACGCAACCATCGCGGTACGCATGGTTCGCACCCTGGCTGAAGCGGCCGGACCGTCGGGAATGATCGCCGGGCAGGTGGCGGACATGAACAGTCCCCATGCCAATGGGTCGATGGAACGGCTGCAATATATCCACATGAATAAGACCGCTGAGATGTTCGCGGCATCAACCGCCATGGGGGCCATCGCGGGAGGCGCCAACGACAAACAAATGCAAGCCCTGCTGGAATATGGGATGAAAATCGGGTTGGCCTTTCAGATCGCCGACGATCTGCTGGATATCACCGCAAGCAGCGAACAACTCGGCAAAACCCCCGGCAAAGATGCCGAACAAGGGAAACTGACCTATCCGGCCCTGGTTGGGGAAGAAAAATCTCAACAAATCCTGGAACAGATAACCTGTGAGGCCATTGCCGCCTTAGCACACTTCGAGCATAATGCCGATATTCTTCGTCAATTGGCATTGGAACTTCTGACCCGTACCCAATAATCATGAGATTCGTTAACCATACAATTCTCATTGTAGTTTCGGGTATCCTAATCATGCTTGCAACGGAAGCAAAAACAATCCCCCAACTTCCGAACAGGTGATTGGCCCCGCTGAATCAAGAAGAAATAAATTTCCAGAGCGGATGTTTGAAAATATTACTCAAAACAAGTAAAATAAATGGTTTGAATACAAAATGATTCGTGTCTTCTTTTTGAGGTATCATGGGCGCACTGCTTGAGACTATCAATAATCCGGAGGATTTACAGGGTCTTTCGGTTGAACAGCTAAATCAGCTTGCGGAGGAAATCCGCGAGATGATTACGCATTCGGTCAGTCAAACCGGGGGGCATCTTGCCAGTAACCTGGGGGTGGTTGAATTAACCATTGCGATGCATCGGGTATTTGATTTCAAGAAGGACCGATTGCTGTGGGACGTAGGGCATCAATGTTATGCCCATAAAATTCTGACCGGCCGGAAAGCGATGTTCGAGAAACTCCGGCAGGAAGACGGGCTGAGCGGATTTCCGAGTCCGGCTGAAAGCATCTACGATGTGTTCAGTGTCGGACATGCCGGAACATCTATCGCAACAGCACTGGGGATGGCCCTTGGAGCGCAGCATCGCGGCAGTGATGAAAAAATCGTCGCGCTAGTGGGCGATGCCAGTATCGTCAATGGACTGTCTTTTGAGGCCCTGAATAATTTGGGGCTGGCCAAACGGCAATTGCTAATCATACTGAATGACAACTCCATGGCGATTGATGTCACACAGGGTGCGATGGCGAAGTATCTCTCGAAAGTACGACTCAGCCACACATACGAAGATATTCGGCTGACCACAAACCGAATCCTGGAACACCTGCCGTTAATCGGCAAACGGATGGAAGAAGCGGTTGAGAATTTCAAGCGTACACTGCGGATGGCAATTACGCCAAGTCGATTGTTTGAAAGTATGAATATTCCCTACTTCGGGCCGGTCGATGGACATGATATTGGTTCACTGATTCAGTTGTTTAAAGCAATTTCGCATCTGCAAACTCCGGCGATTCTTCATGTCTATACCAAAAAGGGCAAGGGATACGAACCGGCCGGTGACAACCCGCGAAAGTTTCACAGTACCGGACCGTTTGAGATTGATGGCAACGGTAACAGCGAGAAAAAAGGACGCAGTTTTACCCTGGCATTCGGCGACGCCCTTGTCGCTATCGGTGAGAAAAATAAAAATGTCGTGGCCATCACCGCGGCCATGCCGGACGGAACAGGGCTGGTTAAGTTCCGGGAAAAATTTAAGTCCCGTTATTATGATGTCGGTATTGCCGAAAGTATGGCCGTTGACCTTGGCGCCGGCTTAGCCAAACAGGGATTGCGGCCGGTCGTGTGCATTTACTCAACGTTCCTGCAGCGAAGTTTTGACCAGATTTTCCAGGAAGTGTCTCTACAAAATCTGCCTGTTATCTTCTGTATCGACCGCGCGGGCGTGGTGGGTGATGACGGACCGACTCATCACGGTCTGCTGGATCTCGGTTCCCTTCGGATGCTACCAAACATGGTCATTGCGGCTCCGGCGGATGAATATGAAATGAATCAGGCTCTGACGATGGCTGTGGAAGGCGATAAGCCTTTTGCGATTCGCTATCCCCGGGAGATCGTTCCGGTCATTGCGGAAAACACAGCCGGCTACGAATTGGGAAAATCGGCCGTGGTATGTCAGGGTGATTCAGAGTATGTGATTGTGACAATCGGTCCGGTTTTGAGTGAAGCGATTGAGGCCGCGAACATTCTGAAACAGGAAGGGCTTTCGATTACCGTTGTCAATGGGCGTTTTGCCAAGCCCATTGATCCGGCAATCTTTGACTATTTCGAGAAAGGCAAGACCGTTATCATCGCAGAGGATAACAGCATCGCAGGCGGTTTTGGCTCGGCAATTATTGAGCAGGCATTAAAGGCCGCAACAGTCCAAAAGAACCGCACCATGAATAACAGTATTGGCAAAGCCGTTCTTCTGGGTGCACCGGATGAACACCTTGCTCCCGCCAAACGGTGTCGCCAGCTTGAATGGATGGGACTGGCGGCTCAGAAACTTGTTGACACAATCAAAACTCTCAACTTTCAGACTGAAAATGTCGATATTTAATAATAATGCAAAAACACTACTGTCCCGTTAACTTTTGAGTAATTTGTCGTAAAGCAAATAAATATAATAGGTTGTGAGAAAAAATGGTTGGGATCGACTTGAAAATGCCCATAGGTTTAGGCCATAACACTTTCAATAATTTATTGAAAGGA
>JADHXS010000075.1 GCA_016782835.1 Phycisphaerae bacterium
TGTGAATCTGTGTCAAAAAAAAAAGGGAGAAAAATCATGAAACACATATCCAATCCTCAAAAAAGAAAAGGCATTTCGCTCATCTGGGTCGCGCTGACATTTTTAGTGATGTTCGCTATCGGCGGCCTGATGCTCGACTGGGCGCATGTCTATCTCGTCGGCCATCAACTTCATAATGTCGCCGATGCCGCCGCTCTGGCCGGGTCACGCTATGTCCCGGACCCCAACTCATCGCCTGCCGGATATACCGCCAGACTCAAAGCGCAGGAGTATGCCAACGCGAATTTTGCCGCCAAACTCAGCGTCAATCTAAACCCTAACGGTGACACCTTGACCGAAGTAGACATTGATATGATGTTACCCGAAGCCACCTTGTATTCTGATTACTTTCCGGCAAGTAAGGGCGATATCTATATCGGCCGCTACATCGACGATAGTCGCTTATTCATTAAAAATGACCCCTATCCCGACGCAATGCTGGTTGTCACCCGCAAATTTACCGGCCAGGCCAATGACCCTCTCCCCCTGCTCTTTGCCCCCATCGTCACCACCTTTTATGGTGGACCAACGATAAGCAGTGCCGGCATCCAGAAATACGCCGTCGCTAAAATTGACAATCCCTACGGCGCCGGAGTTCTTGCTTTAGGTAAGTGTTCCGAGTGCCCCGGACTTTTATTTGACGGCGGTGGAGCCGATGAAGATTTAATCATACTCGGAGGGGGTTCTCTGTATGTGAACTCTGGTTATGTGGACTTAAGCGGTAAAAGCGGGGCGATCGATCAGAGCGGAAACGCCAAGATTGTTCTTGATCTTGACAGAGTATATGCGGTCGGCAGCATTGATGATAAAATGGATATTTTGGAAGATACAGACGTTCATTTGGGAGCTGATCCTGAACCCGACCCGTATGCGGACGTGCCGAACGCTGTTCCGGGCGTATCCGAAGATTATGATACATCCGTTCCTAACAGAACGATTACCACATCGGGGCCCTATTGGCCCGGTTACTATTCCGGCGGCATCCAGATTAGTGGCGGGATAACAGTTAATCTTGAACCGGGCAACTATTACCTGGATAGCGTCGATCAAGCAGCCAGTCTGGGCATGACCGGCGGTCTAATTACCGGTGAGGGCGTCACCCTGCACATCATTGGCGATGCCGATAAAGGCGTTGATGTCCAGGGAGGAGCCAGTGACCCGGTCAATATGGATATCTCCGCCCCCACGTCCGGCCCCTATGCGGGCATTGCCATCTTCCAAAAGCGAAACCCCGCCTATGATTGCGTACTATCCTGTTCAGATGTCCCTGTATCTGAATTTAACGGTCACGGCAATATCGACATCGACGGCGCTATCTATATGCCGCATAATAAACTGACATTAGGCGGAACCGGTGACATTTTAGTGACTCGCACCGTGGCCGACCGTTTTGTCATTAAGGGAACCGGGCAGAAATTAGTGGATTACAAAGGCGACCCCAAAATCGCCACTAAATCCTATCTGGTCGAGTAAACGCCATATCGAAAATATCGACGTTGAAAACCGGAACTTGTGAAAAAAATCAAAGACGGTATCCGTTGCGATGAAAAGCAATGACCCTATCGGGAAAATTCCAAATCCAGGGAATGAGCCCAAAAAAAGTTTGACATTCATCTAACTTATGGTATAATACCCTTATTGGTGGTAATACCGCTCTGAGGTCTAAAGACCGAAGACTGACAACTGAATAGAGTGCGAACAATCCCATCCCCCGGCCAAAACTTGTCCTCAACTTGATTGGGGAAGCCAACAAAAACCCTGATTTTCCGAAGGAATTGTTTTGTATTTTTGATTCTTTGGAAATTTGGATTTATTTAGTCCCGATACATCGGGATAGTGCTTAGAATTTAGGATTTCCTGTGCCTTTCGGCACAGGTTTTTATGACAAACGAACCCAATTTTCAAATTCGCAAAATCACGCTAAGTGATTTTTCCACAACTGCTTACTGATAACTGCCGACTGCTGACTGACCAAAAAACGAACCCAATCGAACCCAATCAGACAAGTCGTCAACAATTCAATAATGCCCCCGAAAATATCTGGATACAGGCCATCGCGTTTTTAGCTTCGGTCAGTGTTGTTCTTTCGGCAAATTCCATGAACCTGTTTTTTTTGTCTGATTTCGCGTTTCCAACGATTCCCCGGCATGGTACAATCCCGCCAATCAGTTTTAGGATAACTCAATGAACAAATTTCGTTATTTTGTGATGTGGGCGGCCCTGATACTCCTGGTCGTACTGATTGTCTTGTCGATCTATGGAGCGTTTCTCGGCGCTGCCGATGCACAGCTTTTTTTTAACTCCCTGCCGCTGGCAAGTTATTGGCTGGTGCTTGGTTATTGGCTGATATTGGGGTGTGCCCTGCTGGCCGGACGTGTCAGTTTTCGAAAACTGATAAAAGCCCCGGCCCTTTTGTTGATTCATTCGGGCTGTCTTCTGGTGCTTGTTGGTGCGATGGTCGGCTCCGAGGCCGGACAAAAAATTCAAAAAAAATACTTTGGGATGGACAAAATTCGCAGGGGACAGATGCAGATTTTCCAAAATCAGGAAAGTCGCCAGGTTCAATCGGACTCAGGGCAGATAAAAGAATTGCCCTTCTCAATAAGGCTGAAAGACTTTAGAATAGAATATTACAAGCCCACAGACCTTCGGATTCAGAACCGTCAGGGCAATACGTGGAAAATCCCCATCCTGTTAAACACGGAGTTTGACCTGGGCAGCGAATTCGGAAAGGTAACCATCTTAAAACAGTTCCGGAACTTCCTTATTACAATTGACGACGGTATCCGAAAAGCAATCGATTCAAATCAAGCGGGTTCTAATCCGGCTCTTGAAGTTCAGATTGAATACCCGGACGGCACTACCATCACTCGATATGTTTTTGAACGCTTTCAGGGTCATATTCACCCGGAAGATAAATTTTTGCTGGTGTACAAAGGTGCGATTCGAGATTTCATCAGCGATTTAGCGATTATTGAAAATGGTAAAATCGTTGCAGAAAAAAATGTGGAAGTCAATCACCCGCTGCATTTCGGAGGATATTATTTCTACCAGCATGCATACGACCCCCATGCCGAACAATACACGATTCTGATGGTCGTCTCCGACAGCGGCCTGTTTATTGTCTATGCCGGATACCTGTTGCTCCTTGCAGGCGTCTTTTGGCATTTTTGGCTGAAACATCCATTCAAAAAACAAGGATGCGTTTAAATGGAAATCAAATATACCGCTCAAGGTCTGCTGATTTATCTAACGATGGGGACGTATCTTCTGGCCCTGTTCGTTACCTTGCTTCAATATCGCAAGACCGGTCGTTTTCTATATACGCTGGGTTTCGCAATAGCCGTCTGTTCCCTGGCTTACCGTTGGTCCCACGTCCGCCATATCCCGATGCAAAACTTATTTGAGGTATTTCTTTGCTTAGGCGTAATTATTTATCCCGTCACACTGTTTTGCACCCGCATCCTTAACGTCCGAAGCGACAGTATCGACACGCTTATCGGGGCTGTCGTTCTTTTCCCCGCAGGATTCGTCTTCAGCGCCGAGCCCCAGCAACTTCCCCCTGCCTTACAAAGTTGGCTGTTTGCCCCGCATGTCTCTGTCTATATGCTTTCGTACATATTCATGGCCAAAGCCACCTTTTTTGCACTCACTCAATTGTCTGCTCAAACCCCGGATAACAACCAAAAACTGCTCAATCTGGAACTATCAACATATCGTATGGTGTGCGCCGGTTTTCCCCTGCTGACACTTGGACTGATACTGGGGAGCTATTGGGGTCAGTTTGCATGGGGGGATTATTGGGGCTGGGACCCTAAGGAATTGTGGTCGTTAGCATCGTGGCTGGTCTATGTCGGATATTTCCATTTCCGCGGGATGTTCGGCAGAAAATATTCCCGTCTCAACAGCACTTGGGTCATTGCGGGCATGGTGTTTATTCTCATCACGCTGCTATGGGTCAATCTCTCCAAGTTCTTTCAGGGTTTACATAGCTACGCACTTGTTGCGCTTGCCTTCCTGCCCTGATACTCATTTCTTGCCGCCATAGGGCACAAAACAGGATACAATTTGTGAAGCGGTTTCTTGCACCTCGATATAATCGAAAAGCCTGTGGATTTTGTTGGAAATAAAGTTGATTTTTGTGGATTCGGGCATGTTACATTTTTAGACCGCTAATCTTAAGCACAAAAGCGTGTTTTCCCGGCTAGCCGGCAGGCAGGGTCACTGTCAAGCCGGAAGTATCCTGAGTAAAAGGGATTAACTCATCGGTACCAATTAACTCGACCTTCTCCATGCCGCCGAGAGAAGCCGGCAACGAAGTAATGGTTGTCGTCCGATTTCGAGGTCACCTGGATCCGATAGCGTACAGAACATCGCTCCTGATAGTAAAACGGGAATATTGGTCAAATCCGTCCGCTGCCATGCCCACGCTCGCGTGGGCATGTAAAGTCCGCCTGCTTAGCGACGGGTGGCAGCGACCGAATAAATGAAAATGAGGTGGATGGGATGTTTATTGTGGATAAAAAATATTGACTTTTGGCTTAAGAAATCGGGGTGAAAGGATTCGAACCTTCGGCCTCCTGGTCCCAAACCAGGCGCTCTAGCCAAACTGAGCTACACCCCGCTTAATGAAGTCGCGAAGAATATCGGATTTTCGCCAATTTGTCAAAATAATACTTAAAAAGCGGATTACTTTGGTAAAAAATCCAACAACTGCATCCATTTTTCACATAATTCGGTCCATTGCGACGCCGGGCCTGCACTGGGACGTATCCCGAAACCGTGGCCCCCTTTGAGATACATGTGAAGTTCTGCAGGCACATTTGCTTTCAGCAAAGCCTGATAGAAACGAACACTGTTTTCGGGCACAACCGCCGTATCATCACTGGCATGAACCAGGAAAGTCGGCGGCGTCTGAGGCGTTACCTGTTTTTCATTCGACAGCAGCTCGACCATCGCCGGCTCGGCATTAACTCCAAGTAGATTATCTTTCGAGCCTTTGTGCGTAATTTCGTCCTGCATGGAAATGACCGGGTAGATTAGCACCATAAAATCAGGCCGGCATGAAATCTCACCGATTTCATCCGCAGCCTCTGGAACCGCAACCGGCTTTTCAAAATGCGTCCCCACAGAAGAGGCCAGATGCCCGCCCGCGGAAAATCCAATGATACCGATTTTAGCAGGGTTGATGTTCCATTTTTCCGCATTGTGTCGAACAAGCCGAATCGCTCGCTGCGCATCCATCAGCGGAACCGGATGCCGATAGCCGTCGCTTGGCAGCCGATATTTCAGGACATACGCCGAAACACCGATGCTGTTGAACCATTCGGCAATCTGGACACCTTCATGGTCCATTGCCAAGCCAGCATACCCGCCGCCGGGGCAAATGACAATACCGCAATCCGTCGCATGATCTCCCGAAGCGGGATAAAGAGTCAACGTCGGGATATCCTTTTCCGCGGTCCCCAACACCATTGGGATTTTCCCCTCCCAAAGCGGCAAGACCGTCTTTTGCGCCGGTTGTCCCCACACAAACGTCTGACAACAGCAAAACAGGATTAAACACAAGGCAATGGTCGCTTTTTTCGTAGGGTCCCTTTCTTTTATGGTGCATCAGATTTTTCAGAATGGCGAATCTCGGAGGTGTGTCGCTCGGTCGCGGCATCCTCGGCAGGCATATCAGCAATCCGAATGGGCGGGCGCAGCGGATCGGTTTGGCGGCTGTCCTGCGGCGTTGATTCAAGTGCATCCGAATTGGCATAAATGGCATTGTGAACCGCTTCTTCGGCCGGCTCGGACGTTAAGGGTTTCAGATAAATTGGCCCGTTGGCATCCGGCTGCTCGGCCCAGACCAGCCGGTTACGAATCAACTCAAGCATGGCCAGAAAGAGGCCAATCATAACCAGCCGATTCCGGCGATCCTCAAAAATCTTCTGCAGAGGCATCGGTCCGTCCGTCTGCAGTCGATGCAGCAATTCAATCTGATACAGGTCGATCGGCGTGTCATCCTTGATATGGTCATACTGCATGTTGATATTGCCAACAGCCTTCATAATGCCGTCAAATGCTTCCAGCAATGTCCAGATGCTGACCTGATCCAGGTCCAGTTCCGGCTCTTCGGTCGGCTTGATTTTTTCGAGAATGGTATCCGACCGCGTAAAACGCAATTGCCGTTCTTCGCCCGCTTCTTGAAGCAGATTCGCCGCATCCTTAAAACGCTTATACTCCAGCAGTTGACAAACCAGTTCACTGCGCGGGTCGTGAGCTTCGCCATCCTCGCTGTCTTCGGCCTCCGGCACCGGCAGCAGCATGACAGATTTGATTTCCATCAGTGTCGCCGCCATCACTAAAAAATCCCCCGCCAATTCGAGGTCGAACATCTTTAGCAGTTCGATGTACTCGACATACTGAGCCGTGACCTTGGCAATCGGGATATCGTAGATATCGACTTCCTCTTTGCGAACCAGATACAACAGCAAATCCAGCGGCCCGGCAAAAATATCTAAATTAACACGGTATTCACTCATTAAACACCCTCTTGTTCGACTTTTTCACCAAGCAATTGCAAAGCAAGTTTCGCATCTCTTTCAAACACCTGCAATTTGATATAATTATCGACAATATGATAGAACGAACAACCGACGGTTTCACCCATTACGACTGATTCAATCCCCGCTTCTTCCAAGGTCAACTTAGCCAATTCGGCATTAGAAGCATGTTTAAATTCTGCAATTGTTATCAGTTTTTCATTCTTCCGCAGCATCGGTTTCATCATCCTCAAGCGGTTCTTGTTCGGCAAGAACCTGTTTTACTTTTTCGACATCCGATGCTCTTACGCAAACTTCCACACGGGGAATCCCAGCCTTCGGAACAACTGACATCAATTGATCACCCATGACAAAGACTTCAATTCCGGCCGCTTCTAATTCGATTCGCATCATGTGAGCCTGAAGGTCATCGCTAAACTCTGCAATCGTTACCAGTTTTTCGTCCTTATCCATTTCGAATATCCCCCAGCCCCATCGCATCACGCACCCGCGTCATGGTTTGGCGGGCTACTGCTCTTGCTTTTTGCGCTCCGTCACTCAGGACTTTTTCAACGTAATCACGATTGTTCTCTAACTCTTCGCGTTTCTGCCGGAAGGGACCAAAATACTCATGCAGCAATTCTACCACACGCTTCTTGACCGTACCATAGCCAACACCGCCCTTGCGGTATTTTTCTTCCCATTCGGCCAATTCATCCGGCAACGCCACCAGTTTCAACAACGCAAAGATGTTGCAGGTTTCCGGGTCCTTGGGGTCTTCGACAGGAGTCGAATCCGTCACAATCCGCATGACCTTTTTCTTGACGCTTTTTTCCGGCTCAAAAATTTCAATGGTGTTGTCATAACTTTTACTCATTTTACGACCGTCAATGCCCGGAACAACCGCAACGGACTTTAAAATATGCTCCTCAGGCACGACAAACGTTTCGCCGTAAAGATTGTTAAATTTGATCGCGATATCACGGGTGACCTCAATATGCTGCTTCTGGTCAGCCCCGACCGGAACAAGATTGCTGTCAAACATCAAAATATCCGCCGCCTGCAGAACCGGGTAGGCGAACAGCCCGTGCACCGGCGAAAGACCTTGCTCCACCTTATCCTTAAAGCTGGTACAGCGCTGCAAAAGCCCCATCGGCGTCACACAGGACAGAAGCCAGGCCAATTCCGTCACTTCCGGCACATCGGATTGCCGCCAAAAAACCGTCTTTTCCGGATCCAGCCCCAATGCCAGATAGTCCATCGCCACCCCGAACGTATGTTCTTTGATGATTTCCGGTTTCGGATTGGTCGTCAGCGCGTGATAATCCGCGATAAAATAAAATCCCTCGTTTTCCGCCTGAAGCGCCAGATGCTGCCGCATCGCACCGAAAAAATTGCCAATATGCAGCTTGCCTGAAGGCTGAATCCCCGAAAGTACTCGCAATAGGACCTCCCGTATCTCATAAGTAAACAAAACAATATTATTGAATAACGACAAAGCGTACCAGTTTCGTCACACAAAGTCAAGATTTCTCATGGAACGGAAATCTAAGAGGGTTTTTGGCCGATTTACCTTAATTTTAGCAATGAGTTCTTATGTTACAGAAGTGCGCACATAGAGTTGCGATTAAAACGGCCTATTTCACAATATTCGCTTTTTTTTATTGAAATCCGCCGCAAAATACGTAACTTATTGAGTGATAAAATGCCTCTTCATGCGAGGGGGTGGTCTATCCCAATTTTAGAAATCTTGTTTACGGAAAGGAAACAACTGTCATGTCAGAAGAAAAAAAAGGTATGGAATCCCTGATGTCCGAACAACGAAAATTCCCCCCTTCTGCCGCCATTCAATCCAACGCATGGATCAAAAGCATGGAAGAATATCAGCAAATGTGGAACCAATCCATCAACGATCCCGATGCTTTCTGGCTCCAGCAGGCCAAATCCCTGACGTGGTTCAAGCAGCCAACCAAGAGCCTTGAATATACATGGGACACAAAAGCTCGGAAAGTTGAGCACACATGGTTTGCCGATGGTCAGTTGAATGTCTCCTACAATTGTCTGGATCGCCATCTGGGTACTCCGATTGCAAAGAAAACCGCTATTTTATGGCAAGGTGAAGCGGATGAGGCCGTCAAAAAATTCACGTATGAAGAATTGCACCAGGAAGTCTGTAAATTCGCCAACGTCATGAAAGCCAAAGGCATCAAGAAAGGGGACCGCGTCGCAATTTACATGCCGATGGTACCGGAATTGGCAATCGTGATGCTGTCGTGTACCCGAATTGGCGCCATCCACTCGATCATCTTCGGCGGTTTCAGTGCTGATGCCATTAAAGACCGCGTGAATGATTCGGACTGCAAGATGCTGATTACCTCCAATGTATCGCTGCGTGCCGGCAAACACATCCACCTCAAGAATATCGCCGATGAAGCGCTGGATAAATGCCCCACCATCGAAAACTGCATCGTTGTCGAAGTCAATGACGAACCCTGTGAAATGAAGCCCAACCGTGACCACTGGTATCACGACGAAATGGCCAAAGTAAGTGCGGACTGCCCCGCGGAGCCGATGAATGCCGAAGACCCGTTGTTTATCCTCTACACCTCCGGTTCAACCGGCAAGCCGAAAGGCGTCGTCCATACCACCGGCGGTTATCTGATGCACACGACACTCACCCACAAGATCGTGTTTAATATGCATGATGATGATATTTACTGGTGCACCGCAGACATCGGCTGGGTCACCGGCCATAGTTACATCGTTTACGGCCCGCTGGCCAATGGTGCGACCAGTTTAATGTTTGAAGGTGTGCCGACCTATCCGGATGCCGGACGTTTCTGGCAGATTTGTGACAAGTTCGGTGTAACCGTATTCTACACAGCTCCGACCGCCATTCGTGCCCTGATGCGTCTGGGTGAGGAATGGGTGATGAAGTACAAACTGGATTCTATGCGTATTCTGGGAACAGTGGGTGAACCCATCAACCCGGAAGCATGGATGTGGTATTATGAAAAAGTCGGTCGCAAACGTTGCCCCATTGTGGATACGTGGTGGCAGACCGAAACCGGCGGCTTTATGATTACACCGATCCCGGGAGCAATGACACTCAAGCCGGGCAGTGCCTCGCGTCCGTTCTTCGGCGTCGATGCGGTTGTCCTGCGTGATGACAGAAGCGAATGCAACAGAAACGAAGGCGGCAAACTCTGCATCACCAAACCTTGGCCGGGCATGATGCGGACGATGTGGGGCGACCACGACCGCTTTATCGACACCTACTTCACGATGTATAACGACATTTACTTCGCCGGTGACGGTTGTCGTATCGACGAAGACGGCGATTACTGGCTGATGGGTCGTATCGACGACGTGGTCAATGTTTCCGGCCACCGTATCGGTACCGCTGAGGTTGAAAGCGCACTGGTCAGCCATGCCAAAGTTGCCGAAGCCGCGGTCACACCCGTTCCGCACGAAATCAAGGGGCAGGGACTGTATGCCTATGTGACCCTGGTTGACGGCGTTGAAGAAAGCGACGAACTCAAAAAAGAGTTAATCAAGCATGTCCGCAAGGAGATCGGCCCCATCGCTGCACCCGAAGCGATTCAATTCGCACCGGCTCTGCCGAAGACCCGCTCAGGCAAAATCATGCGTCGTATTCTTCGCAAGATCGCTGAAAAGGACACCGGCAATCTGGGCGATATTACCACATTGGCTGACCCGAGCGTCGTGGAAAAATTGATCGCCGGCCGCGGTCAATAATACAGCTTAAACGCAATTTGCCGGGTGTGTTTTTAACGACATACCCGGCTTTCTTTAATTCTGAAAGGAGGCAACATGCCTGAACAAAAAGTCATGAATCGCTGGTGGGTAGTGGTTGGCGGCATCCTGATTCAACTGTGCTTAGGCGCAATCTATGCATGGAGCGTATTCACACCATCTCTGCGCGAATCAGGCTGGACCAAGGCTCAAACCCAGTTTGTGTTTTCGGCGGGGCTGGTTTCTTTTGCCGTTGTTATGGTGATTGCGGGTTATTTCCTTATGCCCAAAATCGGCCCGCGTAAACTTGCCTTGTCAGGTGCAATCGTGTTGGGAATAGGATACTTGCTCGGAGGTTTAATCGGAAAAACAAGCGTACCCCTGCTCATACTTCTCATCGGGATTGTCGGCGGCGGTGGCATTGGTTTGGGTTATGTTGTCCCGATTGCCGTGGGTATGCGATGGTTCCCGGACAAGAAAGGCTTGATTACCGGTTTGGCGGTTGCCGGTTTCGGATTCGGCGCTATGCTCTGGGTCAAACTGGCGGGGTCATGGGGACATCTAATTGCCAGTCAGGGTCTCAGCAATACATTTATGATTTACGGTGTTCTGTTTTTCTCGCTTGTCGCAATCGGCGCTATCTGGATGGTGTATCCACCGCAAGGCTGGAAGCCGGCAGGTTGGACTGCGCCGCCTCCCAAGGCCGGCCAGGTTGCAGAAGGTGTAAATTACGTGGCAGGTCAAATGCTCAAGACACCACAGTTCTATATGATATTTTTGACTTTTGTGTTCAGCGCCGGCGCAGGACTGATGACGATTGGATTGATGAAGCTGTTTCCCAAAGAGGCTTTGCAGACGGCAGGCATGACCGAAGATGCGGCCAGTGCGGTAGCGGGAACAGCGATGGCAGTATTCTTTTCTTTGGCAAACGGATTTGGAAGAATTATCTGGGGCACATTGTCGGACAAACTTGGCAGGAAGATATCCGTTATTATTATGTGCGCTACGCAGGGCATATTCGTAATTGCTTTTACAAAAATGGCAGGTACACCCGCCCTGCTGTATCTTGGCGCGGTTCTGATTGGATTCAACTTCGGCGGAAACTTCGCACTGTTTCCGACAATTACGGCAGACACCTTCGGGGCCAAGAATATTGCCCAGTTGTATCCCCTCGTTTTCCTGGCTTACGGCGTAGGCGGGATAGGAGGCCCAATACTGGGCGGCAGGCTCGGCGACCTGGGCAACTTCCCTCTGGCGTTTACGATATGCGGCGTTCTCTGTATTGTCGCGGCGGGACTTTCCATGATGCTGCGTCCTGTTGAGATGAGCGGAATTGCTGCCGCATCGGCTTCTCCCGAGCCGGAATTAACGGCGGGAGCAAAACCGGAATAACACGAACACATTCTAACAACTCAGACGGCCCGTTGGTTTAAACCGGCGGGTCGTTTTTTATTTCACTTCCCACTTCTGCGAATGCTTGATGAATTTATTCTGGCAAATAATCCCGATGACCGTTGGCACGATCAACACCATGGGTAAAAACCAGTCATAGGAATAAATCAAATCGTGAAGCTGTGTCTCGATCTCGGGTATGTCCAAGACGCGCGTTTCATACTGATACCACAGCGATAAAATTCCGGTTACCATAATAATACTGCCGCCAAGACTGGTAAAGAGCATCACGGACGCCTTAAGCAGAATGAATGAGATCAATCCCCCCGCCACAACACCCACCACGAACCCGGCCGGCAAAT
>JADHXS010000076.1 GCA_016782835.1 Phycisphaerae bacterium
CTTCAGCCTGCTCTGATAGAATATCTGCTGTCAATCGTCACTGGTAGCCGCTTACCCAGAGTGGAAAAGGAGGTTATCAATGGCAATAGAAAAAGTAGGTGTTTATCGTAAATGGTTGGAGCCTGTACCAAAAAGAAACGGCACTCCCATTCCAAAGTCGGAATGGCCCAAAAAACGGCGATATTGCTGGATTGTAAGATGGTGCAGCACCAACCTCAAAAAGTATGGCAAACTTTTTAAGACAAGAAAGGAGGCTGAAAAATACGCGTTAGACCTGCAGAAGCAGGTCAACCTGGGCAAGGGGGACAAACCCCAACAGGTTACGCTACAGCAGTTCCGTTTGGAGCATGAGCAAATTATGAAAGGTCAGGTTGCTTATGGAACAATACAGGAACATATGCGAGCGTTGAAGTTCTTTGAAAATTATATAGGTGGTTCAATCGTGCTTTCGAAAATCCAGCCACGCAATGCAGAAGCTTTTATTGCAGATCGATTGGCATCAGGATGCTGTCCCTCAACTGTGAATAAGGATATCGGTACCTTGCGTCGCATTTTCAACCTGGCAATAGAGCCGCGTGGTTATCTACCAGAAGGGAAAAACCCGTTTGCTAAGATCAAAAAACGTAAAACAACTGAGAACGAAATAAGGTATGTTGAAATCGAAGAATATCGTTCCTTGGCAAATGAGGCTGATCTTTGGTGGAAAACCTTGATTTCAATCGCATATGGCGGCGGCCTTAGACGAAACGAAATCCTGCATCTGACTTGGACAAACGTGGATTTCGAAAATCAGCAAATCCATGTCAGCCCTAAAAAGGAAACTGCCCAAACAATTGAGTGGGAACCAAAAGACCATGAAAAACGTGTTGTTCCAATGGCAAATGAAACCGCACAACTGCTGGCAAATTTACAGGCTCAAGCTAAAGAAGGTTTCTCGTATATTTTTATTTCCCCAAAACGACTTGAGAAAATTCGAGAACGTCAAAAGGTTGGGAATTGGACTTCGCGGTCGGATGTCATCAACAACTTGGGAAGAGATTTCGGAGTTATTCGCCGTCAAGCAGGTATTGCAGAATGTAGTCTGCATGACCTTCGTCGTTCTGCTATTACCAACTGGGCCGGTCAATTACCAATCCAAGTGGTTCAACAGCTTGCCGGACACTCAGATATCTCTACTACAAGAAAATACTACTTGGTGGTGCGGTCTGAAGATATGGCTTCTGCAAACAAAGTTTTGAATGAGATCTTTGCCAAATCAAAAGCCGATTGACACAAATTTGACACAAACCGCTCATTTTAAGCATTTTTGCGGCTTCAAAAGTTGATGACGTGTACAACAACCCCTTTTATTACAAGCACTTATAAAAATACGCCCGAGAGGACTCGAACCTCTGACCTTCGGTTTAGGAAACCGATGCTCTATCCGACTGAGCTACGAGCGCGGCAGTACAGCCAACCCACAGTTTAACGGATAAGCCGGCATATTTCAACGGTTCTTTACGGCGTCTTTTGTTGAAAAATCGCCGTTCTTAAGGGGTGGCTTCCTGATTTCTCAATTCCCTCAAATGCTCAAGATAAGTTTGAGCGCCGCCCTCCATATAACCGGTCCGGGCGTATGGCCGACCGTTTGCATCGGTCAAAAAGACCGTGGGAAATCCTTCAACATCGAATTGCCGCGCCAGACGTTCATTCTGCCTTTGTATTTCGGCAGTTTGACCCGACTTGTCATTGGGAAAATCGAGCAACACAAAGACGAACTGTTTACCTGCTTCCTGCAAAAAAGCTGTTTTTGAAAAAACCTCTTTATCCAGCCGCTGACACCAATAACACCAATCCGAACCGGCAAAATCAATCAGTAAATCCTTGTCTTCTTCCCGTGCAGTTTGTTTTGCCTTTTCAAAGTCCGTCATCCAATGATCGGTTGAGGCGGATGAGGCCGTTGTGGCTGAAACATCGGCTTTTCTCCGGAAGCCTGCAACGAGTACTATCGTAAAAACGAGTAACAGGCTCAAAACCTGTAAAATTCTACGTTTATTCTTCATTTTTATCTCCAAAACAAAGCGGTTATACTTTCCTTCAAATTACTATGTCCCATATCCGGTTTTGTTCAGCAACTTCCTGCGAGAACCGAGACTATTTTCGCTGTAAAACCGAAAAGTGGATGCGATTGAACCTGAAATTATCTAATCCCTGAAAATTTAAGAACTTGACGACTCATTCACAGAAGGTTAGAATATGTATGGTACTAAATGGAAATAACCTTTTTGCAGGAAGGACATATTGAAATGACAGAGATTTATTCGTTATTGGGGTTCTGGATGCCGGGGCCAATGGAAACCATCGTTATTCTGGTGGTTCTCGTGTTACTCTTTGGAAGACGTCTGCCGGAAATTGCCCGCAATATGGGTAAAAGCCTCACGGAGTTTAAAAAGGGAATTAAAGAAAGCGAGCAGGAACTTAACAAAGCTGTGGACGAAGCGGACAAAGCTGCGGAAAAATCCGCCACACAAAACAACATCGATAAAGACTAAAAAACGCTATTCTTCAAGTCTCTGTAACTATCAGGCATATTCGATTATTCGGTTGGGTGTGCCTTTTTCTTGCGCATGAATCGGCAGGCAATGATACTGCCTTCATAGAGGATATACATCGGAATAAACAAACTGATTTGACTGATAACATCCGGCGGTGTCGCCACAGCGGCTAAAATGACCAGCACAACCGCCACATAACGACGGCCCGCAACCAATTTATCAATACTGACCAGTCCCATCTTCTCCGCAAACACAATGGCAATCGGCATCTGAAATGCCATCGCAAAAACCAGCGTCAACATTAAAACCATGTTGATATAATATTGAAATGTCCAGTTGGATTGCAGTCCCAGTTTGGCGTTAAATTTAATAAAAAACCCCATCGCCAGAGGCGCAACAATCAGGATAAAAAACATTGCCCCTGTGACAAAAAGCCCGGCACTGATCGGAGCAACAATTTTTACAAATTTCTTCTCATGGCGATATAATCCCGCCGAAACAAAGGTCCATACCTGCCAGAAAACCCAGGGCGATGTCAGAAGAAGTCCAAACACCATGCAGATTTTGATATATGTCAAAAAACCTTCTGCCGGCTGAATCGTCTGCAATTGCAGTGGTATTTCCGGGTTACTCAATGCATTATCATACGGTGCACGAAGAAGAAGAATCAGATACTTTCCGAAAAAAAGGCAGGCGACCAGGCCCAGCAGGAGCCCCCCTATCGCCAACATCATCCGAATACGCAACTCTTCCAGATGGTCGCCCAAACTCATACTCTTCAAATTTTCCTTGATCTTCTCTCTGGTCATGGCCCACGCCTGTTAGTGATCGTTTGCTTTCGTATTATACCCGCAACCCGCTATTTTCAAATCCATAACTTACAATAAAAACCGGCAAAATATCACAAAAAGTATTGCTCGGGGGTAACAAAAAAAAGCGAGGCCGGATAACAGCCTCGCTTTGCATGCGAATTGTAACAGAATAATCACCTCCGCGTTAACTGGTCGCCTGCTCAGCAGGCTTATAATTACGCTTTGGAGGCTTGACCACCAGGCCCATACGAATCGCCTTGGCGGAAACCCTGATCCGGCAAATCTTGCCATCGACGACGGCACGGACCTTCTGGACGTTGGCTTTAAATTTCCGCTTGGTAATACCGGTCGTCTTCTTACCCACGCCGCCGAGGTATTTGGCTTTACCGCGTCTGGCGATACTTCTGCCGGATGTTGTCTTTTTGCCTAAGAAATAACATTCTCTTGCCATTGTGAACTCCCGAAACTCATTTGCCGGCTCAAAGCCGATTATTTCTTGTCACTCCCTAAAACATTACGAATATAGAGAATTGGAACGGATTTTCAAGCTTTTTCGGGTAATTTTTTTAATTCCAGGTGATTTTAGGGCTGCCGGGGTCGTTTTTGCTTGATTTTTCGCCTTTTTTCTCTACTTTTAGCGGCATGGAAATACAGAAAACCATTCAAACTGAACGGAAAAAAGTCCTGATTACCGGCTGCTCCAGCGGATTCGGACGGTTGACGGCTGTCGGTGCCGCCAAAGCTGGCTTTGATGTCGTCGCCACCATGCGGAATTTGGCCAAGAGTGAACCGCTAAAAACAGCACTGGCCCAGGCGAATGTGTCCGCACAAATCGAAGAGCTGGATGTGACAAAACCGGAATCCATCGCCAAGTTCGTTGAAAAGATAGGTCCGGTTGATATTCTCATCAATAATGCGGGAATTCTCATTACCGGCTCTTTTTTGGATATAACGGATAAGGAAATGCGACACATATTTGAAACCAACTATTTCGGGCAGCTTAATCTGACCCGTGCTGTCGCGAAGGGAATGATCGAGCGAAAACGGGGGCGAATCATCAATATCGCCTCACTGGCGGGGCGAATCGGACATCCGTTCAATGCCGCCTATAGCGCCAGCAAGCATGCATTGATTGGATTTACGAAATCCATCCGTGTTGAACTGGCTCCCTTCGGCATTGATGTTATTTCCATCGAGCCGGGCTATCACAAAACCGAAATCATCCGCGCCAATGCCAATCAATCGGAAAATTTCTATGACCGCAGCAGCCCGATGTTTGAGTGGAACCGGGGTTTTCTGAAGGCTTTCTTCGATGAGGTAATTCCACGGGCCGCCCAGCCGGAAGCAGTCGTGGACAGGATTCTGTCTTTATTGTCGGATGAAAAACCAAAGTTCCATTATGTAATCGGAATAGATGCGAAATTTGCGACGACCCTCCAATGGCTGGGGCTTTCCGGCTGGTTTGAACGCAAAATCATTCGGAAAATTCGCAGAGCGACCAAGCTTGAAAACAAACGCGAAGCCGAAAAAAAGGCCCGCCGAAAACAAAAATGCAAAACTGAAGCAACATAAAATGCCATTCATAAATAACCTATGAAACCGAAAGTATTACTCGTCAATCCGCCGATCTATGACTTTACAGCCTATGATTTCTGGCTCAAACCCTACGGACTGCTGCGGGTTGCGGCCCGCTTGCGTTCCGCTGCAAAGCTTTCCCTTTTCGACGCCCTTGACCGAAATCATCCGACATTTGACCCGCAAGGAAAAATCCATACGGATGCATGGGGGCGGGGTTCCTATCCCAACAAGCGGATCGTAAAACCCGCCTGTTTCAAAGACATCCCCCGTTACTATCGGCGTTTCGGTATCAGCCGTGCGGTTTTTCAAGACTTTCTTTCAAAGCACGGCCCGTTTGATGCCGTAATGATACAGACGGCGCTGACCTATTGGTATCTCGGCGTTCAGGAAGTTATCGAAGATGTTCGCCGATTCTGTCCGCAGGCCAGGATTGTACTGGGTGGTTTTTATGCAACCGCCTGCACCGACCACGCTAAAGCATTGGGTGCCGATGTGGTGATTGGAGGAAATGATTTAACGTGGCACGGGCATCTTGCCCGTGTGGTCGGCAACCGCTTTGACCACGGTCTGGAAGACCGTGCCACGGAATTTCAATTGCCCGCGTGGCAGCTATATCCGAAATTGGACGTCGGTGTCATGACACTGACGCAGGGGTGTCCCTTTCGATGCAGTTATTGTTATGTGCCGCAGTCTGGCGTTGGGTTTTCAGCGAGACCATTAGAACAGTGTCTTGCGGAATTAGAACAATTGATTTCACTCGGCGTCAAAAACATTGCCTTTTATGATGATGCTTTACTGTTCCAGCCCGACAAGATTCTCATGCCGTTTTTGCAGACGGTTATCGAAAAGAATCTCAACGTTAATTTTCACACCCCCAATGCACTGCATGCCCGGTTTTTGACGGCTGGCATTGCCAAATTGATGGTACGGGCGGGCTTTAAGACGTTTTACCTGGGCTTTGAAAGCCGTTCGCAGGATTTCCACGAGCAGACCGGTTCTGGCAAGGTTGTTTCCGATGAACTGGCCAACGCCGTCCGGAATCTGCGGGCCGCGGGGGCCGACAGGCGGCATATTACGGCCTATGAAATGCTGGGCCATCCAAAAGCGGATGTTCAACAACTGGAACTGTCGATGCGGTTTGCCAGCAGCCTCGGCATTCAGATTATGCTCAGTGATTTTTCGCCCATCCCCGGCACCCCGGACGGCGATTTGTGTCGTTCAATCGTCGATTTATCCGAACCGCTCAATCATAACAAAACCGCCTTTCCTGTTCGCTTTTTGGGAACCGAAACGGTAAACTATTACAAAGACCTGTGCAAAACACTAAACCGGCACATAAAAGGATGAATTATGGTTTGGCAGCATTTTCATCATCAGGCGGATATTGGAATTCGGGGCATTGGCGATTCCCTTGAAAAAGCGTTCGAGGAAGCCGCGAGGGGCTTAATGGCGGTCATTTGTTCGCCTGAAACAATCGAACCGAAAGAAGCGGTCCAGATTCAATGTGAAGCGGATGAAAACGACATGCTTTTTGCCGACTGGATCAATGCACTGATTTATGAAATGGACGTTCGCAAAATGCTGTTTTCCCGGTTTGAAGTTCGCATTCACAATCATCAACTCTCCGCTAAAGCCTGGGGCGAGAAGACCGACCCTGAAAAGCATAAGCTTGCGGTTGAAGTCAAGGCCGCGACGTTTATGGAATTGAAGGTCTTTCTGGATTCCAACAACCAATGGGTTGCTCAGTGCGTAGTAGATGTATGAAACAGGCGATGGGCGGAAGCCGTCATTTACTTGTCATGCCGGGCTTGACCCGGCATCCAGCAAAATCGCATTGGAACCCGGCTCGGAGGCCGGGATGACAAATCAGAAGGGGAGTATAGATATATGAACAGAAAACTGATAAAACGCCGGGGGGATACAAAATGGCTGGTGGAGCGTTCCGGCAAGATGCATGTGGACGGCGTGATTTTCGGTTCCGAGCAGCTCATCAACGAAATGGATGACATGGTCGTTCAGCAAGTCCGAAATGTCGCCTCGCTGCCGGGAATCGTGGAAGGGTCGTTTGCCATGCCGGATGCCCACTGGGGCTATGGATTCTGCATCGGCGGTGTAGCGGCTTTCGATGCGGATGCAGGCGGCGTCATCAGTGCCGGCGGCGTGGGTTTTGATATTGCCTGCGGTGTGCGAACATTGCATACCGGACTCAAAAAAGAAGATGTCATGCCGATTCGCGAAAAAATCGCCGATGCGTTGTTCCATACGATTCCCGCCGGAGTGGGCAGTACGGGAAAACTGAGGCTTTCGGTATCCCGATTGGATGAGGTATTATCCGGTGGTGCAAAGTGGGCCGTGGAGAATGGTTACGGCCGCGGCGATGACCTGCGATTTATTGAGGCTGGCGGGTGTATCGCCGGCGCTGACCCTGCGCAGGTTTCCGAACATGCAAAAAAACGCCAGCTTGATGAAATGGGAACACTGGGTTCGGGCAATCACTATCTGGAACTGCAGGAGGTGGTTGAAATCTATGACCGGGAAGCAGCCGCGGCATTTGGCATTCAAAAAGGTGACATCAAAATCAGCATTCACTGCGGCTCACGCGGTTTGGGGCACCAAATCGGCACCGATTTTCTCAAACGCATGACAACGGATGCCGAAAAACACGGGCTTGAACTATCGGAACGGGAACTGGCCTGTGCCCCGCTGAATTCGGCACTTGGCAAAAGCTATCTAGGAGCCATGCGAAGCGGCATCAATTGCGCACTGGCCAACCGGCAAATCCTGACGCATCTGGTTCGACAGGTTTTCGAAAAGCTCGTCCCGCAAGCGGAAATTCGTCTATTGTATGATGTCTCACACAATACCTGCCAACAGGAACGGCACACCGTCGGCGGCAAACAAAAAGACCTGTTCGTCCATCGCAAAGGGGCCACACGGGCATGGGGGCCGGAACATGCGGAACTGCCGATTGAATATCAAAAGGTTGGCCAACCGGTCCTGATCGGCGGAACGATGGGAACGGCTTCGTACATTCTTGTCGGGACGGCCCAAAGTGAGCGGCTGGCGTTTGGTTCGGCCTGTCACGGGGCCGGACGCAATATGAGCCGCAAGGCCGCAACAAAAAAATGGAATGGCAAAGAAGTCATCGGCCGATTAGCCAGTCAAGGTATTTTAATCCGCAGCCGGTCGCTGCGGGGCATCGCCGAAGAATCGCCTGGTGCTTATAAGGATGTCAGTGAAGTCGTTGAAGTAACCCATCAGGCGGGACTTGCACACAAGGTCGCTAAATTGGTGCCGCTGGCTTGCGTAAAGGGATGATTAAAACACCATCGATGCAAACAGCATCAGCATGCTGAGGACAACACCGATAAATGTAATCCGGCTCCATCGCTGGTAACGTGCTAATTGCGGATGGTGGTCTTCAAACTCGAAATGATAGTCGTCCAGATCACTGTCAGCTTTGGGCCGCAGGACAATCTTGACAAACAGAAATCCCGCGCCTGAAATCAGGAACAGACACCCGCCCAGCAATATCAATATCACTTTCCAATGCATACCGCCATTATAGGCAGTTAGCTGTTTTATGGCAAATTTTAATTGTTCAGAAAGAGATTTGCCGGGTATAATCACAGGCAATATCAAATCTTAAAAAGCAAATAGCAAAAATGAGGAGTCCGCTTATGGCGAGGCTTTTTGACCGAAGGGTCGGAGATTATTATATGAATCGATGTGTCTTTCTTTATCTGATGTGGCTTTGCGCGGCCGGCGTGGTGTTCTCTGCGGGGGCCGTTTCAGCAGACCCGAATGCTTATGACCCGTTGAAAATCCCGGAGGGTTGGAATCCCCGGACCGTTGACCTAACCGTCAACGATGCACAACGGCAGCGTCCAATTCCGGTTTGGGTTTATCTGCCCTCCAACCCAAAGCCCGCGGCGGTCGTTCTTTTCAGCCATGGTCTGGGCGGCGCGTGCGAAAACAATCCGTACCTCGGCAAACACTGGGCCGGGCGCGGATATGCGGCGGTGTTTGTCCAGCATCCGGGCAGCGATACATCGGTATGGCAGGATAAACCACCGCAGGAGCGCATGGCCGCGATGAAAAAGGCGGCCAATGGGCAGAATTTCCTGCTGCGTGTCAAGGACATCCCCGCCGTACTCGACCAGATTGAACAATGGAACAAAACCGAAGGCCACATGCTGCAGGGCCGTTTGGATATGAGCCGGGTTGGCATGTCGGGACATTCCTTTGGCGCGGTAACAACACAAGCCGTTAGCGGGCAACTAACAGGCCTCCGGCAGATGTTTACGGACGAGCGTATCAAAGCCGCGGTTGCGTTCAGCCCCAGCAGTCCGAAACGCGGAAAGCCCGAAAAAGCGTTTGCGAAGGTCAGCATTCCGTGGATGCTGATGACCGGAACAAAGGATGTTTCCATGATTGGGGAGGCCGATGTGAAATCGCGACTGGCGGTATTCCCTGCCCTGCCGCCGGGGCAGAAATATGAAGTGGTGCTTTACAATGCCGAGCATTCGGCTTTTTCCGACCGCCCGTTACCGGGAGATACCGAACAACGTAACCCAAATCATCATCGTGTAATACTGGCGTTGAGTACGGCGTTCTGGGATGCGTATCTCAATCACGATGCCGCCGCCAAAACCTGGCTAAACGGCAACGGCCCGCAGTCCATACTGCAAACAAACGACCGCTGGCAAAAGAAATGAGCAATCAAACAAATAATCGAAAATTTCTGATGGCGGATTCAACACTGATTTTTTATTTTAAATAGCATCCGCGTGGGCATGACCCACCCTACGGTTGGCAAGAAAAACCCCTGCAACTCGTTGCGGGGACTAAGCATTTCATTTCATCAAGGCAATTATTTTCGCTAAGTCGTTTTCGACCTGTACGGGCGGGTTGCTGAATTCGCGGGCCATTTTGCTGTGGTAGTTGACCGTAGCGTTCGGGTCTTTGAGTAAGTGCCCTGTCAGGACACAAGCGACACGCTGGTCTTTGCCGACCGTGCCGTTAGCGAGCAGGTATTTGAGTCCGGCGATGGTTGCCGCAGAGGCGGGTTCACAGCCGAGGCCGTATTTGCCGACCTGTGCCTTAGCATCCAGAATTTCCTCATCGGTTACATCCAGCACCACGCCGTTGCAGACTTCCAGTGCACGCAGGCATTTTTTCAGGTTGACCGGGCGTGAAATTTCAATGGCCGAAGCAATTGTGTCCGGCCGGTAGCCGGTGGCGTCCAGATCGGCGAAATAGTCATCAGCGATTTTGTTGTCCACCTTGCCGCCGTTCCACTTCAGACCCTTGTCGTTGACCAGTTCGGTCAGTGTATTGGCGCCGCGGGCATTAATGACCGCCAAGCGCGGAACACGGTCGATGAGGCCTATTTCTTTCAATTCGGCAAAGGCCTTTCCGAATGAGCTGGAGTTTCCGAGATTGCCGCCGGGGACGATAATCCAGTCGGGCACCTGCCAGCCAAGCCCTTCGATGATGCGGAGCATAATGGTTTTCTGCCCTTCCAGCCGGAACGGATTGAGCGAGTTGACCAGGTAGATATTCAGTTCGGTGCAGACATCCTGCACCTGCTTCATGCAATCGTCAAAGTCGCCGGCCACTTGTATCGTGTGGGCGCCGAAATCCATCGACTGGCTGAGTTTACCGAACGCGATTTTGCCTTCGCCGATGAAGACGGTGGCTTTCAGGCCGCAGCTATGGGCATACAGCGCCATCGAGGCGGACGTATTGCCGGTTGAGGCGCAGGCACTGGCGGCGGCGTTGACCATTTGGGCGTGGCTGAACGCGGCGGTCATGCCGTTGTCTTTGAACGAACCGGAAGGGTTTAGCCCCTCGTACTGCAAAAATAGCGACGACGGTTCCATGCCCAATTCCTGTGCCAATCCGCAATTCTGCTGCAAAAGCGTCTGCCCTTCGCCAACAGAAACTTTGTACCGGTCGTCGCAAAAACTCAACAGTTCACGAAAACGCCAGACACCGGAAAAATCGAGCCGATTGTTGCGTGTCGCCCAGCGTTTGGCAAAATCGCTGAGCTTTTTGGGAACCCGGATTTTGTCCCAGTTGTATTTAACATCCAGCAGGTCGCCGCAGGCCGGACACTTGAAATAAACTTCGGAACAATCATATTCGGCGCTGCAGGCGAGATTAATACATTTCTGATAGGCTCGGGTCTCGGTACTCATGTTTATCCTCTATGACTGTTGCAGACAGGTTCGCCCTGCCCTGTTTTTCCGTTGGCATCTTCTACACAAGCAATTTTTTTAATCATCTCCGGCAGTTCGATAATGGTTTCAATCGCGGCGATATCGGCGGGGATGGTTTTATTTTGGTTGGTATAGGCCTTAATCAGCACCGGCAGCATTCCGGCTTTTTGAGCGCCGACGACATCATTGTCGATGCGGTCGCCGACGTAGATAATCTTTTCGCAATCGACGCCAATCGCAGCAGCGGCTTTTTTGAATATCCGCACATCGGGCTTTCGCCAGGGAAATTCATACGTATAGAGCCGCACCGGCAGATAGTCCGCCAGACCATCGGCCTGCATGTGGCGTTCGAGACTGCTTTTGTGGATAAAGGTATTGGACAGCATCCCGAGCTTGAGGCCCATCTGCTGAAGCTCCTGGAGCGTGTCTTTGGTTCCGGCCACCACCCCGCCCAAATCCGCCAGCGGCTTGTACCACTGCCAGTTGAGTTCCTCCCATTGAGCGTCCGACAGCGTGAAACCTTTTTTCCGGCCGTACTCTTTGAGAAGCTCCAATGAATCAAAATCGTTGCCGGTCAACCAGGACTTGAGCACATGCCAGCGGATGCCCCACAAATAGAACAACCGATAGGCCCAATAGGAACCCACCGGTTGAGACTGTCCTTTTAAGTACGCATAGGATCGCTGGACCGCTTCGGCAAAAAGCCTGTCTCTGTCGAGCCTGCCGAATTTCAGCAGGGTTTCTCCCAAGTCAAACAAAACGGCTTCGATCCTTCGTTTGCTCACAAGCTTACCTCAGCGGCGGGAGTTTATTGCCGAAGATTTCTTCCGACCAGGCAATCATTTCATCATCGGAAATGGTTGACACGCGGTCGGCGGCGTATTC
>JADHXS010000077.1 GCA_016782835.1 Phycisphaerae bacterium
CCCCCCCTCACATAACGGAAAATCTTTGGTACGATTGCAATAATAGGCATCCACCTGCTCCGGCGAGCTTTTGAATTGTCCGCCGCGATAGTTATTGATACCAACGATCTGGCCCAACTCCAGCCCGCGTTCGGTCTTGATAACCACATGCACATTCAGTCTGGAAATATGGCTTTCGTGATGCTCAAACCAGCCAAGTCCGCCCATCCGGCCATAGCGAACCAGCATCAATTTGGTATGTTTTTGCCCTTTGGGCTTTGCACTCTCATTATATGACATCTATCAATAAACTCCTGTAAAAAAAGAAGATACATTCCAGGGAACCCGAAAAACCGGCGATTCTGAAATGTAACCGATTATTTTAAAACATGTTATAATGTTATAAAAATATTAAAATTAGGTAATACTTTAGCCAAGTGTCACATACGACTTGTCATTCCCGCGAAAGCGGGAATCCAGCGTAAAAACGGCCTCTGCCGAAGGCAGTCTCCTGCTTTTTTACACTCGGCTAAAATGTTACAAAATTAGTTTCGGCCGATGAGCCTGCCCTGAGCGAAGCCGAATGGGCCGATTTCTTAATTTTGATATTTAATATTTGATTTTTTATATCTTAAATTGACGAATCAGTCAATTTAAGCAGTATATCCGAATTGGACAGATTTAACAAGAGTTGTTCAAAGATGAGTTTTTCATTGACGCTCGAATCGACCCAACGATGGACTTGGTAACACATTTCGACATGTCGTGCCGCTGTCTCGCCCGTATAGCGACAACGGATCGCCTCGATGCAATTTTTTTGGTCCTCATTAACCAGTTCATCGGTTTGCCCGATGCCAAGCTTCATCACATCATTCAGCGCAGCAATAACCATCTGAATCAATCCCTTTTGAGCCCGGCGGGTAATGTCAGTTGTGCTGACATCGTCAGCCGCCTTTGCCCAGGCTCCGGCAATCGTCCGGGCGCTCTTCCCCATCCATTCGGCCATATCCACCGCATCTGTCAATTCCAGCGAAGCCAGTTTTTCCAGAAGTTGTTGTTTGATGGCATAAGTACTGTCATCCTTGAGTTCAAGAGTCGCCCATGACAGCGCACGCCCCAGACTGCCCTGCGAAAAACGTGCCCAGTAGGTCGCTTCAGATTTAGAAATCCCTTCGCTTACCAACCTTTCAACAATCTTAGTCTGCTCAACCGGCCCAAACCGCACCAATTGACAGCGTGATAAGGTCGTCGGCAGCATCTCATCCAACCGGCAGCACAATAAAATTATCACACAATAATGCGGCGGTTCCTCCAGAACCTTCAACATTGCATTCTGGCTGTTCCTGTTGACTTTTTCCGCCTCATCAACCACATAGACCACAAAGTCCCCCATCGTCGGGCGATTAGCAACCTTGTCAATCAGAAACTCACGAATCACATCTATCGGCATATCTACCGGCGTCTTTTTGTTTTTGCCTTCTTTCGTATATTGCACCAACTCTTTATAAATCGGGCGAAAATCCGGATGCCCGCCTGCCTCAAACGTCTGACAGGAATGGCACACCCCGCAACTATCCATAAACAAAGGGTCTTTGCGAATCGTCTGTCTGTTTTCACACAGCAGCATCTTCGCCCACGCCCGCGCGGTAGTACCCTTACCCACACCGTCATCGCCTGCAAATAAATACGCATGCGCCATCCGCCCTGCCGCGTACGCCCGCTGCAATGAACCAATCGCCCTGTCCTGACAAAATATTTCACTTAAGCTCACGTTTCAACTTTCTATATAAATCACGATTGCATGATAATCTTAATTTCGTTCTCGCTTAATAGTGTCTTATAGAGGTGATGCTCATTCCATAAGCCGCTTTCACGTATTTTCTTTTTGGGCGAATGTAGTCCCAGCCAATTTCGTGATGGTTTACAATTGCCACATAAAGAAATCGTAGAAATCAATTTTGATTCTAACGCCAACCTGAGTTTCTTATCCACAATCTTAAACACTATAAAAGAGAAAGAACTACGAATATATTCAGAGACTTGCTCTTCGATTTCTTTTTGATAAGCAAAGTCTACTTGACCTGTATATTTTGACCTGTTTACTTTTGAAGTCAGACACAACTCCCATTGTCCAAGAAAAAAATCATTGTTTTTATTCAAAATCGCCCTGCCAATGTTTTTCCTGAAAATACTCCGGTTCTTGTTTTCCTTAATGAAATGTTCGTACAGTCTGGAGTATAATCGGTTTTCTCCGGTATGGCTTCCAACACGAACGATTCGATCTCTTTGATGTCCAGACTCCCCCTTTTCAAACAATACATAAATACCATTCGATGGAATTTCTGCTTCATTGAATGGAAATTTAAGTCGTGGCTTTAAATAGAAGAAATTATGAATTTGAGAGCAAATATCCATTATTGAGTCCTCCTTGTTAACCAAGACAATTGTTCTCCAATTTTCAACCCTAATAAAGGAATCTCATAATTTGAGACACAAGGCAATAAATACCTTCTGTATTTTTCACCTGCTAAAAAAATAAATTTGTCGTTTTCAATGTCTGTCAGGCTTTTTAATTTCTCAATAACCATTTGACTCCATTCCTGAATTTCCTGTGCGTCCAAAGAATTTAAGGTTAAATCATACGGAGCAATTGTTTGATGGCTCTCAACCAATCCATATTTTGCAGAAAGGATAAATATCCTGTCCGGAACCAAAGATACCGCATAAGCATAACTTTTCTTAAATAACGGGCTATTATACAAGTCTTTCGCAGGTGCTGGATAATTAACCTTCTTGCTCACACAAGAAATTAAAACTACTTTTTTCAACTTTCACTCCTCTTATGCAATACTTTAGTTCAATCTCGCGAACGGTGCCGAATCTGGTAGTTTCTATTTTTGATATTTAATCTGTATTTTTTATATTTGCTTTTTAATATTTTATATTTCCTGAATGTATTTCAATACATCCTGATGCACCTCTTCGACGCCTTCTGTCGCATCCACCACTTTGACGTCCGAATGATAGTCCGCCAACCGCAAAAATCCTTCCCGCACCTTCGCATGGTAAGCGTCGCCTTTCTGCTCCATGCGGTCCAGGTCCCGCTGCATCCGCCGACGGGCCGTCTCCAAATCCACATCCAGCACAATCGTAACGTCCGGCCACAAACGCTCCAGCGAATCGGCTCCGATTGTCAACACTTTCTCAATCCCGAATCCCCCCGCCCAGCCCTGGTACGCACACGTACTGGATACCCAGCGGTCCATCAGCACACATTTGCCCGTCTTCAAATCCGGCCCGATATGCTCCTTCCAAACTTGCGCCCGTGCCGCCATATACAGCAGCACTTCCACATTATCCCCCATCCCTTCATGCGAGGGGTCAAGCAATATATCGCGTATCTTTTCACCCACCACCGTCGTGCCGGGGTCACGATAGCTGACCACGTCCACGTCCTGCTCAGCAATCCACTCACTCAACAGCCGCACCTGTGTACTCTTGCCGCAGCCGTCCGGCCCGTCCAATACCAGAAATTTTCCTGCCAGTTTTTGCTTCATTCCTTTGATTGTCCCTCCCCGGCCTGAGCCTGCAACGTTTCAAGATGCTCCTGTACCCAAAGCACCACAATCAATGTCAGCCATAAAAACACCAGGCTGAAAACAAGATGGTGGATACCCGAAAGAACATAATACATTGGTGTCTTTACTGTGGCAAGACCATTGAGCAACGTAGCCGCAGCAACCACCCCAAAACCTCCCAATGCCAAAGGTACAAAATGCTCAATCCGTGCCAACCGGTAATTCCATATCACAGACAATGCCTGAAAAACCGTATCCTCATAAACCAGTATCCGGGCAGGAATGAGAAAAAACGGTTTCATCAGCAGCAACATCCCAAACAGGCTGGTTAACTGGATAAACCACACGGGAATTTTTGATACATCCTGAACCTTCCAGATCGCCCCGCCCAAATAGCTGATAATGGGAATCGTTAAAAGATAAACGCTGAATTCTAATAACAGCCGAAAAACAAGAATCCGAATAAAATACGGCTGCCCAATCCGAAGAAGTTCCATCGGCTGGCGCGGGGTTTGTCCCTCTGTCGCTGCGCTTTTCAGGAATCCCAGATAGAGCTTCAGAATAACGACCATGTACGCAATCAATCCCACTCCCAGAAAGAAATTCGGCCAAAAAGGAGTCCGGGCGCTCTCGCTCGGCGTCATCGCTCCAAACGTCATCACGAGTTCATCCGAAAAGACCATCAATGCCGCCTGTAACACAACAATCAGCATCACCTCCGGCCACCGCATCTTCAATATCTCTATCGCTTTATATATCATTCACGCTCTCTATATTCCTCAATAGCCGCAGATCGTCATTCCAACCGCATACTGTCATTCCGAGTCCCGATTTATCGGGACGAGGAATCTATTTTAAAACTGCGGCAAAGCCGCTTCCTTATTTTTGCTATTTACTTTTTGGTTTTTAATATTTCTTAATTCCGCATCGGTCTGACATTTCCCCGCCCGACGATGTTCTCCAGCTTCCGGCAAAAATCCACATCCACGCGCACATTCAGACTGTGGTCGGCAATCGCTTCAATCCGATACCCGCCGGTCGTCTGCACACTCACATGCACCCGGCTTTTACCCCGATGAGTCTCGCACAGTTGGCGAATCTTTTCGATTTTTTCTTCACTGACATCTAAACTCAGTAACTCAATCCACACGCGGGCCGCCAGTTTTGCGCCCGCTTCCTCCATGGAAAAAAGTTCGTCGCAAAGTATATTCGGATTCTCCCGCCTGCAATCCACCGCACCCCTAACAAAAACAATCGTGTCAATCTCCAGCAATTCGTTGAACTTTTCCAGTACCTTCGGGAACATCACTACTTCACACTTGCCCTGCACGTCCTCCAGTTCGAACACCGCCATCTTCGCCCCCGCATTCCGCCCGTTACGCGTAACAATATGGCGAATCTTGCCCACCATCCCCCCGATAATCACCTCTCGCCCCTCCCACTTGGCGTTCAACTGGCTGGTATTAGCCGTCGAATACACGCTAATCATATCCGCATGTTTACTAAGCGGATTGCTCGTCACATAAAAACCCAACACTTCTTTTTCATACAACAGCATCTGCTGCTCACCCCACGGCTGCACATCCGGCAATGCCTGCTCATCCTGGCTTTGTCCGCCCTCGCCAAATCCACCGGCCCCGAAAAAGTTCATCTGACCGCTGATTTTATCCGCCTGCATGGACACTCCGGCCTGCATCGCTTTTTCCATTGCGACCATCATCTGTGCCCGGCTGCCGCCCAGATTATCAAACGCCCCCGCCTTCACCAGTGCCTCAATCACCTGCTTATTCACCGCCCGCAGGTCAACATTCTCGCAAAAATGAAACAGGCTTTTAAACCGCCCCACATTTTCACGCGCCGAAATAATCTGCTCCACCGCCTTTTCGCCGACACCCTTCACCGCAGCCAGTCCAAACCGAATCACCCCCGAATCCTTGCGCCGGTCTCGCTCTTCATTATACACCACCGTAAAATCGACAAAGCTCTCATTGATATCCGGCGGCAGCACCTCAATCCCCATCTCCCGGCACTCGCCGATATAATCGACCACCTTATCCGTGCTGCCCATTTCGTATGTCAGCAACGCCGCCATAAACTCAACCGGGTAATAACATTTCAGCCACGCCGTCTGATACGCCACAAATGAATACCGCGTCGCGTGCGATTTATTAAAACCGTATCCGGCAAACCGCTCGATCAGGTCAAAGATTTCCTCCGCCTGCGATGCCTCCAGCCCCTTGCCGACACAGCCTTTCACAAACCGCTTTTTCTCAGCTTTAATGATCTTTTCGTTCTTCTTACCAATCGCCTTAATCAGCCCGTATGCTTCACGCAGCGGAATATCGCCCAGCCGATTACAAATCCGCATCACCTGTTCCTGGTAAACCATAATGCCAAAGGTTTCCTCCAGCACCTCCCGCATAATCGGATGCGGCACCTCCCACTTGGCCCCATGCTTGCGGTCGATATATTCCGGAATCAGCGCCATCGGCCCGGGTCGATACAGCGCGTTGGCCGCAATCAAATCTTCCAAGCGGTCCGGCTTAAGTTTCATCAGCAAATCCTGCATCCCGCCCGATTCAAACTGGAACACACCCTTCGTCCGGCCGGCTCCAAAAATCTCCTTAAAGACCTTTTGGTCGGTCTTATCAATCGCCTCAATATTGATGGTCTCGTCGTGTAGTTCTTTAATCAGGTCAATCGCCCGCTGAATCACACTCAGCGTTTTCAAACCCAAAAAGTCCATCTTCAGCAGGCCCACCTTCTCAACCGTCGGCCCTTCAAACTGCGTAATCAAATCATCCGAACCCGCCTGCTTATAAACGGGGAGAAAATTCGTCAACGGCTCATCGGCGATCACCACCCCGCACGCATGCACCGACGCATGACGTGCCAGCCCCTCCAGCTTCCGCCCGATATCAATCACCTTGTGCGTTATCGCATCCTCGTCATACGCCTTCTTCAAATCCGGTTCAACATCCAGCGCCTTGTCCAGCGTCATCTTCAACTCCGCCGGAACCAGTTTCGCCAGCCGGTCCGCTTCCGACAACGGCACATCCATCACCCGGCACACATCGCGAATCACCGCGCGGGCCTTCATCGTCCCGAACGTAATAATCTGCGCAATTTGCCCGTATTTGTTCCGCACATATTCCAGCGCTGCCGGACGCGACGCCTGGCAAATGTCAATATCGATATCCGGCATCTCGTCACGTTCCGGGTCCATGAATCGCTCAAACAGTAAATCGTATTGAATCGGGTCCACATCGCAAACACCCAGACAATACCCCACAACCGTTCCGACCGCACTGCCTCGCGCACCCACCGGAATATTATTTTTGCTGGCAAAATCACAAAAATCCCAGCAAATCAAAAAGTAGCTCGAAAACCCCTTTCCCTCGATTACCGAAAGCTCCCGCTCAATCCGCTGCTTAATTTCATCGGTCACCTTGCCGTATCGTTTCTTCGCCCCTTCATACACCAGCTTCGTCAGGTATTCCTCTGGTGTACTGCCGTCAGCAGGCGTATAAACCGGTGCGTGCCGGCTGGTCAAATCCAGTTCCACATTGCACCGCTCGGCAATCTTCAGCGTATTATCACACGCTTCCGGCACATCCGCAAACAACTGCCGCATTTCCTCAGCGCTCTTCAGGTACACGCTCGGCGGATACTTCAACCGCTCCGGCTCATTGACTTTTTTCCCCGTATTGATACAGCACAGCGCATCATGCGCCTCAAAATCCTCTTCGTTCAGGAAATGTACATCATTCGTCGCAACCAGCCCGACGCCGTTCTTTTTCGCAAGGTCAATCAGCTTACCCCGCACATCCGGCATATCCGTCGCATCATGCTCCTGCACCTCGATAAAGAACCGCTCTGTCCCGAAAATAGCCAAGTAACTTTCGACCGCCTTTTGCGCCGCCTCCAGGTCATCCCGTGCCAATGCCGCGGGCACTTCCCCCGCCACGCACGCCGTCATACAAATCAGCCCCTCGTTTAATTCGGCCAAAATCTCCTTATCAATACGCGGCCGGTAGTAAAAGCCCTCGGTATAACCGATACTCGACAGCTTTAACAGATTGCGGTATCCCGCCAGGCTTTCAGCCAGCAGAATCAGATGATAGGTATTGTCTTTAATCCCGCCCTTGAGCTTTTCAAAACGGCTTTCCGGCGCAATGTAGGCCTCGATGCCGAGAATCGGCTTGACCCCCGCCGCTTTTGCCTGCGTGTAGAAATCCACCACGCCGAACAGGTTCCCGTGGTCGGTAATCGCAACCGAATCCATCCCCAGTTCCTTGCAGCGGTCAAACAGCTTCCCCGCAGGAATCGCCCCGTCCAAAAGGGAGTATTGTGTATGTAAATGAAGGTGTGTAAATCCTTTACCTGCCATCGGTTCTCCGTATCGTTTAAGGTTCCATCACCAAAACCATATCTTACCGAACCCCTCGCGGATAGTCAAGAAACAACCCCCCGTATTTCTGCCTTCTGCTTCATCCGGCAACCGCACGAAAGCCGACAAGTTTCTGCCCCTCTTCATCCCACAGATTCAGCCACAGCGACCCCAGGCTTTCGCGCATCGTCAGTACATGGATGTCCTGCAGTTCCGGCGTCTCGTCAAAGCACCGCTGCAGGTTGTAGTTCGGGATGCCCGTGCCGATATGGTGAACGTGGTGGATTCCGATATTACCCGTGAACCACCGCAGAACCGCCGGCAGTTGATAGTACGAACAGCCCTTCATCCGGCTGTTCACTGGTTTCTTAAAAAAAACGAGGCTTAAAGCCATCGCTTTAAGCCCCGCCGGGATATTCAACAAACAATTTTAACAAAGACCGTTTTTACTCGCCCCCGCCCTCGCCGGACGTTTCCTCACTCTTGTCCGGGCTATCCGTATCGGCGGCCTTTTCTTTTGATTCATGGGCCTTCTCCATACGTTTCTGTAATCGTTCGGCCTGTTCCCTGCGAGCCCGCTCGACCTGTTCGACACCCTTCTGATACTCCGCGTTTTTCTTATCGATCAACGCCTGGATTGCTTCGGCCGTTTTGGCGGCATTTTCTTCTTCGGCAATCTTTTTAATGTCGATTAGTTCCTGCATCTCGGCGCGATGTGCTTCGGCCTGTTTGGCCATTCTTTCACGATACATCTGCTCGCGCCCCGCCATGCCCCGTTCACGTGCGGCAGACGTTCCTTGCTGCATACGTTCTCGAACCGCAGCATCCTGCGATTTCTCTTCCTGTTGGGCTTCCGCAAAAACAAAGCCGGCTACGGCAATTAATACCAGCATCAATCCTGTCCATTTTTTCACGCTCATTTTTCTCTCCTGTATTTCGCTTATTGTAACAATCATTTTAAACGTTTTTTTCGATACACCTCACAAACGACGCTTACTGCGCCGATTCAGCTTTTTCTTCCACATGGACCACAACACTGCCCGCATCGATTTCCTCCGGCGCATCGACCCCTTCAAACCGCAGGTGTTCTTCATCCTGCACCGAAATCTTAATCAGCGTCTTGCCTTTAAACTTGCCGCGAAGCAAATCTTCCGACAGCGGGTCTTCAATATAGCGTTCAATCGCCCGACGCAGCGGACGCGCACCGAATTCCGGATTATACCCTTTGTCAATCAGGAATTCCTTGGCGGATGTATCCAGTTCTAAATGCAGCCCGTATTCCACCAGCCGCTTGAAGACCTTGTTGAGTTCGTATTCCACAATCGTGGTCAAATCCTCACGCGTCAGTGGGCGGAAGACAATCTGGGAATCCAGACGGTTCAAAAATTCCGGACGGAAATGTCGTTCCATTTCCTTGTCCAGCAGTTCTTTCATCTTTTCATAATTCGCCTGTTCGGAACGTTTGCCAAAACCAAAACCGGACTGGTTCCTAATCAGGTCGGCGCCGATATTACTGGTCATAATCAAAATCACATTCCTGAAATCGACATGTCGACCGAAGGAATCCGTCAGGCGGCCTTCCTCCATAATCTGCAACAGCATGTTGTACACATCCGAATGCGCTTTTTCAATCTCATCCAGCAGCAGCACCGCATACGGCCTGCGGCGAATCCGCTCCGTCAACTGGCCGCCCTCTTCATATCCTACATAGCCGGGAGGCGCACCAACCAGACGACTGACATTATGTTTCTCCATGTATTCGCTCATGTCGATTTGAATCAACGCATCGGCATCGCCAAACATGAACTCGGCAATCGCCCGAGCCAGCAGTGTTTTACCCACACCACTGGGACCAATAAAGATAAAGCTGCCCATCGGACGATTCGGGTCCTTCAACCCGCTTCGGCTGCGGCGAACCGCTTTGGAAAGCGCCGCGATCGCCTCATCCTGCGAGACCACCGTTTTATGCAGTTCATCTTCCAGTTCCAGCAGTTTCTCGGCATCTTCTTTTTCCAGCCGGGTCAGCGGCACTCCGGTCATCTTACTGACCACCTCGGCAACCACTTCCGCATCGACCTCGCCGACAACCTCGTTGTTTTTTTCCTGCCATTGTTTTTGAAGCTCGGCCTTTTCATCCAGAATACGCTGAATATCATCACGCAATGCCGCGGCACGTTCATAATCAGCCGCACGGACCGCTTCATCCTTTTCAACCTGCAGTTTTTCCACCTTGGCCTCGAATTCGGCCAGGTTCGGCGGCGGCGTCATATTTTTCAAACGCACCCGGGCGCCCGCTTCATCAATCACATCAATCGCCTTATCCGGCAGGCATCGGCCCGTGATATACCGGGTGGAAAGTTCGACCGCCTGATACAGTGCTTCATTAGTAAAATGAACACGATGGTGGTCTTCATAACGGTCACGCAGTCCTTTAAGAATTTCAACCGTTTCTTCCTTGCTGGGCGGATCGACAATAATCGTCTGGAAGCGGCGCTCCAGGGCCGCATCTTTTTCAACATATTTCCGATACTCATCAAACGTCGTGGCACCGATACACTGAACCTCACCGCGGGCTAAGGCAGGCTTGAGAACATTCGATGCATCAATCGCGCCTTCAGCGCCGCCGGCCCCGACCAGCGTATGCAGTTCATCCACAAACAAAATCACATTGCCCGCCCGGCGAACCTCGTTGATAACCGCCTTGATGCGTTCTTCAAACTGGCCGCGGTACTTGGTTCCCGCCACCATCATCGCAAGGTCAAGAACCACCAGGCGTCGGTCTTTAAGAATTTCGGGAACTTCATGCCCCGTGATTTTCTGAGCCAATCCTTCAACAATCGCGGTTTTACCCACACCCGCTTCGCCCAGAAGAACCGGGTTATTTTTTGTCCGTCGGCAAAGAATCTGTACCAGACGTTCGATTTCGTCATTTCTGCCAATGACCGGATCCAGTTCATTCCTGGTCGCCAGTTCCGTCAAATCCCGTCCAAAACTATCCAGCGCCGGCGTCTTGCTCTTGGCCTTGGCGGCACCGGCAACCTGCGGATTCATCTTCATGCCCATGGGCGGATAGCCGGCACTATCCTCTACTCCGGCCCCTAAAAGATTGAGAACCTCCTGACGCACATCTTCCAGCTTTAATCCAAGATTCATCATCACCTGTGCTGCAATCCCCTCGGTTTCTCTCAGCAAACCCAGCAGAATATGCTCCGTTCCCACGTAATTATGATTCAGCGAGCGGGCTTCTTCAATGGCATACTCAATGACCTTCTTGGCACGAGGGGTTTGCGGCAGCTTGCCCATCGTCACCATGTCCGGACCGCTTTTGACAAGCTTTTCAATTTCCAGACGCAGTTTTTTAATATCAACATCAAGATTTTTCAGGACATTGGCACCGACGCCGCTGCCTTCTTTGACAAGTCCTAAAAGGATATGTTCCGTACCGATGTATTCATGATTAAAACGTTGCGCTTCCTGGTTTGCCAGCGCCATAACTTTCCGGGCACGATCTGTAAAGCGTTCAAACATCTGGTTACCTCTTATCTTGCAGGATTGTTGTTAGTGTCTCTAAACCGGGTTGTATTCTATCACGAAGCAAGAAACTGTCAAATACTCATATCGTCCAAACTCGCATCCATAATACTACTTATAGCGTTATCGGAACAATTTTGTTCGATTTTAAGGACAATCGATGCTATCGCACGAATTAAGCACTTGTTCTATCGACAAAATGAGGGGGATACTTTTATGGAAATGAAACAATTTGATAAGTTTCAGCGTGAATTTAACCGGGTCCGAATCTTAGAACCTATCCGAATAACCGGGTCGTGATGAGGCCGAGCGAAAAGGCACCAGGCCAAGGCGGCAGGGCAAAATCCCCGCAGGCGTAGTTGAAACTACGTCGAGGACGATTTTGACCCGCCAACGCAGGCATCGGACTTT
>JADHXS010000078.1 GCA_016782835.1 Phycisphaerae bacterium
TCCCTGTGAAAGTCGCCTTCTAAATCAAAAATTACCTTTTCTTCCATTCCGGCAAATCTCATCCAGCCGGAAACTTTGTTTTTAAGGGTATTATCTAATACCCCTTCAAGCAAGAATCTTGCAGGTCTCCAGGCCATTTTTAATCACCCCCGCGTAGTGCTTTAGAAGTCTTTATTTTGTTTATAGCATCTTCAATTTCAACCATTGCCACTAATTCCCCTCTGATAATATATTGCTCTGCCGGCGTTAAACATTCATTCAACCCAAACCAGACTAAAAGCTCATCCGGCGACAGTATTTCGCCGTATGGGTCTGTGGGTAATTTGCCCTTGGCACAGACAAAATCTATGATGTCTTTCTTTTTTCGTTCGTTCATTTTAGCTCCTCCGTTGAATCCCTCTTGGTAGGGGTTCTTACCTATTGGTAAGACGTACTTATATATAAATGTTTCGTTTTTCGTACCTTCTGGTAAGTATATTTTGGAGTATATAGATTGCCGCCGCCCCCCTCAAGCAGGGGTTTTAGGGGATGTCAGTACCCTAATAATAGCTCATTGTTACTTGTTACCGTAGCTATGTAGTAACACCTATGTATTTACTGTTTAATCGTAACTGGTAGCAGTATTAACTGATTAGTAACAACAGGGATGTCATAACCAATAAGTGATAACAAATGTCGGTAACTGAGTAGTAGTAATTAATGTGTTTTCACTGATTAGTGATAATTGGGAGGGTATGACTTCTCGGTAGTAACAAACAAGTGTAACCCCTTAACAGTGGCAGTGGACGTTTGCAACCAAGCAGTAATAACAGAACAGACCCCCAGACACGAAGATAAATCTTTAGGCCGTAAGGCCGATCCCCGAAGGGGAAAAGATTTATCGTAGTGTCTGGGGGGGCACACAAGAACCAACAATCTAAATCCCAGGGCATCTTAGGTACTGAAAATAGTAATTATTAATAATATAGTTGATTAAATAGACAGTTCACAACTGCTTGATATAACAAGTGTTAAAGGCGTTTGGGGCGTATTTTGGCACTTAATTAATCGACAGTTCAGCCCTTCCAGGCACCGGTTAAATCGACGATTTCGGCGAATAAATCGACAGTTCGGCTGTGATTAAATCGACAGTTCAGCGAATTAATCGACAATTCGCAGGAATAAATCGACAGTTCACAGAAACACTTTCGAGAGCCGCCATCGCCGGCAGTAATTTTCCGATGGAAAAAACGGCTATAAATAATGAAAGGTATGTATCTTTTTTATTTTCAATACTGAAGGATATTATAGCGATTTGGATTACCTATGCTTCTCAAACCTGTCTCTCAAAGTTCCATCGGAAAACCACTCTCGGTGGCTTTGCTTTCAGAATCGCAAGTTTTATATACTTGCCCTTCCAATAAAGACATCTGCAGGTAAAATTCCGATGGAACCCACAAATGTCCGCAGCAATATCGTCGGCCAGATCCAACACATGCTCGACCATACAATAATCAAGAACCGCCGTTTTCTTGACGATGAGCAACTCATAAAAGCAGAGCAATTAGCTGTCCTTGATGAAATTTTCAATGCCAATGTACGTAATGCCGAAATCCACGAACTCAGCTCACATTTCGCCCCTGTACTACGTAACGATCACCCGGTTCACTTGGCAATCTGGGGCAAAACCGGAACCGGCAAAACCCTGACAATGAGTTACTTCCTGAATCTACTGGCAGAGATGTGCTCTAAGAAGAAAGTCCCTATGCGATATGAACATCTTGATCTTTCGACACCCCGGCCGTGCTTTCGTGCCTTAAATGATCTTGCCTGCCTTCTTAATGCCAGCAAGCGTTATAAAAAGGGTATTTCCTTGGAAGAACTTATGCTGAGAATTGAAGCATCATTGACCGATTACAATGGCTACCTTGTTCTTTTCATCGATGAGGTCGATAACATAAAAAGGGACAAAGACACCTTTATGACTTTCCTTGTTCGCAGGTTACCCCAGAGAATTCCCGCAAAGCTGATTCTTGTATTTGTATCAAACCGCCTTGATTGGCCGGACAATCTCGATCCCCGCGTAAAGTCTTTTCTAAAACTCAATGAAGTTATCTTCAAACCATACGATGCAGTTGACCTTCAGCGGATTCTCAGCATTCGTGTTGAAAAAGCCCTGCGTAAAAATTCGATAGAAACCGGGGTCATTGAAAAAGTTGCAGCCCTGTCCAGTCGTGACCATGGCGATGCCAGACAGGCCGTAGCATTATTATCCAGAAGTGCCTACCTGGCCGAAAAAGCGGGTACTAAAATTTCACTTGAACTTGTCGATGAGGCTTCATCCCAAATAGAGCATGATAAATACATCACAATGATACGAACAGCACCGCCGCAACTACAGATTGTTATGGCAGCAGTAATCCAGACCATCCGCAAAAAACAGGATTCTCCAATAGACACCAGTCAGGCTTATGCTACCTATGCCGTCTTTTGTAACAAGACCAGCCTTAGACCTCTTACCCGTAGAGCTTTTACCGATATGATCAACGAACTGGATATGTACTCATTACTTAGAAGCAGTGTAATATCGAAAGGCCGATATGGCCGAACCCGTGAAATAGCTATTGATTTGCCACAGGAACTAACAGATAAGATATATGAAGGAATTTTACTTAACTTCGAAATACGCAGTTAAGGTAATGGTGCCCGACAGCACAGACTATCAATAATTGATTCCGGCGAAGACTCCATTTTACCACCACGAACCCATATTTCCGCTGACACACCTCCATGAAATACCCGGTCAAGTTCCGTCAGCCAGATAAAATCAGATGGCGACATCTGTTCAACAAGTTTGCTGAGCGACGCCAGCCGCCCCAATGTATTAGTAAGAAATAACAAACGAAACCCCTCTAATTTACAATCCCAGAGTTCCTCATACCGTTTATATCGAAAGCCGTCAAAATACGCTCCATAGTTAACGATCTTTTGACGTACATCTGACCCATTTCGCTTAGGACTGGCGATAGTTTCAGTTCCACAATCCACCTCAAGAAAAAACAGCAAAGTTATTCCCCTGTGCGTATCGGTTATCGAAAATACCGCATCAGGAGTAAACCAGACAACCTCATCGACACTGCCTTCAACCGGTGCAAAATCAGTAATAATTGAATATTTTGCCGGGTTTTGCGGCAAAAATGGCGAACTATAAGATAAAAACCGAATCTTCAACCTGGGAAGCACTTTCTCAACGTGATTCAAATGGATGCGAAACCAGTTGAGCATTAACTGATGATCCCTGCAGTGAATCTTATCTGCAATTACAGCCTCATATTTTACATCAGCCCCAATCACTCCCTTCTCTTTGAGAACATCAACCCCATGCTCACTGAGCGATAATACAATTTCGGGCCTGCCGCGTCGCCGGCCAAATTCCCGTTGAGTTACCCGCAATAATTCATGTTTCTCCAATTCACGCAACCGTCTCCAGATTGATTGCCTGTTCCTGCCAAGAAGTGCTGCGATTTGCACAGTGGTGATAATCCTGTACTCTGCGATAGACTCAAGAGTCTTATAGTCACTCGTTTTCAATCTAAAAGCCATTAATTACACGGCTCCTTAAAAATCACTCTGCCAAGACAGTCTATTCCTGCCTGCTATAACATACAGCGGATATCTGGCCGGTTTTGTTTCAAAACTCCTGAATTATTTTCACTATTGTAAAAAAAGGTTCGCTTTTGAAACCAACACCAAAAACCAACCGCTTTCAGCAATAGAGAACAGTAAAAGGCAAATAACGAGGTGTGATCATGCAGGAAAACAACAAATTAACGACTGAAACGGCTTGGCCGGACAGACCCCAGCAGTTTCCCCCAATTATGACTCCAACTGAAGCCGCCCAATTCCTACGATTGGATTATACGAGCCATACGCCCCAATCAGCCAAACGCACGCTCGATTATTGGCGGAATCATGGAGACCTGAAGGGCACCAAATATGCCAGGCATGTCTGGTATCTTAAAGACCAATTGGAAGTGTTCTTGAAAAGAAAAACAGAAGCATGAAATCAAAACTTTTTATCCTTGAAATTCCAGTTGCGCTATCGGCTGATGCCTGCTATAATGCGGGTTCGTCAGTCGCAGTGGTACTGGGTTCCTTAGAATGAAAGGAGCAAGTATCATGGGACACACAAAAGTCAGTATAAATCGTAATTGGTATGGAAAGGTTCCTCTTGATAAGAACGGAAAGCCCATTCCCAGAAACTTATGGCCCAAACGCCGCAAGTACAGCTGGGAAGTCCGCTGGTTCAGCTCAGAGGGGAAACGCTATTCCAAAAGTTTCAAGGAAAGAAAGGAGGCGTACGAATACGCAAAAACAGTTCAAGAAAAGGTTGATAAAGGCAGGGCTAATAGGCCCCGAAAAATCACTATTGAAAAGTTCATAAAAGAACATGAGAGAGTCATGGTAGGTCAAGTAGCTTATACCACATTGAAAGATCACTTGCGAGCACTACGCTTGTTTGGGGATCATATTGGTCGGCAGACACAGCTAAAGCTTATTTCTCCACGTGATGCCGAATCCTTTGTGGCGGCCAGATTAGCAGACGAATTGTCCGTTGGATCGGTAAACAAGGACATACGTACTCTGAAAGGTATCTTCAACGTGGCAATCGAGCCTCGCGGATATCTGGCAGAAGGTACGAACCCGTTTGCAAAAATCAAACAAAGAAGAATGGCTGCAAAACCACCAAGATATGTTTCAGCAGAAGATTTCGACAAAGTTTTTGAGGCATCCGGATCTTTGTGGTGGAAAGTTTTTCTGACCTTGGCTTACACCAGTGCCGGCAGACGTGATGAACTTCTGAATCTTACCTGGGTTGACATAGATTTTGAAAATCAGAATGTATGTTTTTTTCCCAAACGAGCTTCTAAACTCATTCTGGCATGGGAGCCAAAAGACCATGAAAGCAGGATTATTCCAATTCCACCGGAAGTCGTTCAGCTTTTGGCCAATTTGCAGGCTGAAAGTAATGAAGGTAATCCATATGTTTTCATCAAAACAAATCGGCTGAAACACATTTTGAGACGTCGGTCTGAAGGAACATGGCAATCTGACTATGAGATTGTCAACAACTTATGCCGTTCCATGGAAGTTATCTGCCGAAGAGCCAAAGCGGAACTTTTTACCCCTCATGACCTTCGCCGAACTTGCATTACAAACTGGGCTAAAAAACTTCCGATCCAGACGGTTCAGCATTTGGCGGGACATTCGAACATGATGACAACGCGGAAATATTATCTCTCTGTTCAAAAGAGTGATTTAGAGGTGGCTCGCAAACTTCAGTCCAAACTTATGACCAAATTGACGAACTTTTGACGAACTATGGCAAAAATGGCCTATTTTGAGCAAAAAACAAAAATGGCTTCCAAGCGTAAATGCTTGAAAGCCAAAGACTTAAAACAAATGGGCAGGGGCGGATTTGAACCGCCGACACACGGATTTTCAGTCCGTTGCTCTACCAACTGAGCTACCTGCCCTCGCACATCGAGCAAAACAGGGAAATTAGCAAATCCCCCGCGGCTTTGCAAGTAAAAATCACACGAAAAGTTGATTAAAACACTTACAATCCTTCGCTTCTTAAGCGGGTCCATCACAAAAATCCGCGATTTCAATTTCATTTATTGAAGCAATAACGCACAGAATTTTAAAAATTAAGGATTTAAATTGTCCTGCAACACTCTTATAATATGAAACAGATTTATGAACAAAAAAAATGTAAAAACTGTTCCCGAACCATCGGACACCGAACTGCTTCAACGGTACCGCGGCGGTGATGAATGGGCCTTCCGAGAGCTGGTAAACCGTTATAAAAACTCACTTTATGCGTTTTTGCGGCGGTTTGTCAACCAGCAGGAAGTCGTGGAAGACGTTTTCCAGGAAACATTTCTACAGATCTACACCAGCCAGGACAGCTTCGATACCGACCGCCCGCTGCGACCCTGGTTGTTTACGATTGCCGCCAATAAGGCAAAAGACGCCCTTCGAAAAATGCAGCGACAGTCCACCATGAGCATGGGAACACTCGCCGATGCCGGTGATGTCTCGATAGACGAGGTCGTGAATATCCTGAGTTCCTATGATATCACGCCTGATCAGGAGGCTTCCACAGAAGAAACAGCCCGGCGGGTTAGACAGGTTATAGCGGAAATGCCGGAAAATCTTCGCGGAATCCTCATTTTGGCCTATTTTGAACAATTTTCTTACAAACATATGGCCCAGATTCTCAGTATACCAATAGGGACGGTCAAAAGCCGGCTTCACACTGCTGTTGTACACTTTATGAAAAAGTGGAAAGCTGCCAATCAAGGAAACGAAGAAACATGAACCGTTTGAGTCACCAGGAACAAGAACTAATTTTGGATTTTTACTTCCGTTGCGGTCAGGATGAAGATATTGAGCGCGGTCGCGATTTAATTGCCTTAAATCCTGGAGCCGCCAAGCTGTATGCCAAGCTCGAAGAAACCTTAGCCGACCTGGACCATGTTAAATACGAGCCTTGCCCTGACAACTTGGTCGATTTGACCATCGCCCGGCTGAAATTAGCAGCCTCTGCGACAACAGAAAACCCGTCCCGCCTTCACGAATTAATCCAACAAGAACAACAAACCTATACTTCAAAAACTGTTTCAGCGACAACAGGCAATGAACCTGCCGGCCAACCGGGAAAAAAAGCTGAGACGAAGCCCGTTTATAAATTTCATCACCGCATCGGTGAACTGTTAGCCACCGCGGCGGCCATTCTCCTGATTCTCGGCATTCTGTTTCCCTCGGCGGGGGCCATGCGTCAGCATTATTATCGAGTCGCCTGTGCCGATAACCTCAGGCAAATCGGACAGGGATTTTCAACCTTTGCCAACGACCATAACGACCAACTATCCGAGACGGCGATGCAGGCCGGCTCACCCTGGTGGAAGATCGGCTATCAAGGCCCCGAATCGCATTCCAATACACGCTATCCCTTTCAGCTTGTCAAGCACGGCTATGTCAAAGGCCGGGTGTTTATCTGTCGAGGTAACGCCGGCTGTGAACCTCTGCAATACGACCCCTCAAAAATAAATTCCCTTTTGGATTTTCCTTCCCGCAACAATATCAGTTACAGCTTTATGCTCTTTTGCGATAAAAACGCCAATGCGGCACATCGCGGCCGGAAAGTCATCGCCGGCGATCTCAACCCCGTCTTCCGGGAAATCCCCAGCGAACAAAGCATTTATGCAAAACTGAACGAATTCGAAAAAATCCTGCTCAATCAGCAACTCAGACAAATGCTCAGTTCCAGCCATAGCGATAAGGGGCAGAATATCCTGCATTGTGACGGCAGCGTTGAGTGGATTCAGGTTCGCATTGTCAATGATGACGACATTTATACCATCCAGGGCGTCGATGCCTACATCGGAAAAGAAACACCCACCGACATAAACGACATCTTCCTCGCTCCTTAAATTTCAACAACGCTTTCAATTCCAATTGCTCAATTCCAGGCAAATTCCACGTTGATTAATCTGCCGTAAGGGGTCTATCAAAATTGGGTTCGATTGGGTTCGTTTTTTTTTGCAGCTATCAGTTGTCAGCTTTCAGCAACCAGCTTTAAAAAAAGAAGTTATGGTGATTTTGCAGATTCGGAAATTGGGTTCGTTTGTCATAAAAACAGTTTTCTAAAATGCTAAGCCCCTTCTGAATTGACACTTTGGGCGCAACTTGCATGGTTATCGTGTCACTGCCGATCCTTTTTGTGCCTCAAAAACCATCAAATACAATTTCCTATGCTATCAAGTTATAACATGTTTACGACTATTTCTGGTCCATGATACTGTCGATCTGCATCAGTCATGGCTGTACCATCGAACGGCTCGTCAAAGCATTGCGAAACAGTACGCACCGTACGAATCACAGAGCACGATGATCAACGGTGTGTCTATTTCAAAATAATGGAGCAATTGTAATATCCCAAAATGGTTCGTCTTTTTCTTGAAATAGTTTTTGATAAAGTTTCGATACGCTATGATATAGTTGAATTGAGCCCAGTTGTGATGCGTCGTAATAAATGAAACACTCTATGGGGGATGTCAATAAAATTTTGCTTACTTAAACCGCGTATCCAGTTTGAAAAATTTTCCTGCGGGCAAATCCATCATCGCCTCATCCGGCAGGCCCAGTTTCTGCCGGATTTCCTCCAGTATCGCCGAAATGCGTTCCGCGTCTTCGGCGATAACCGTAAACCAGATATTAAACGCATCATCCCTTAAATAACTATGCGTTATCTGGGGATACGCCGACAGCACCTCCGACGCCGCATCAATTTTATCCGGCGGCACTCTTATTGCGACCAACGTGCTGGTATAGCCAATCTTCCGCGAGTCAATACTAAACCCAATCCGCCGAATAACGCCTGACTCGACCAGCGCAAGAACCCGCCGCCACAATTCCTCCGTCTCCATCCCTATGTTCTGGGCCATGATTTCATAGGGATTGACCGCTAAAGGAAAATTCTCCTGAAGTTCTCTGATGATTCTGCGATCCGGTTCATCCACTAAATTCTGTCTCCTGTGAATACCGCTGGTCGAAACTTTTTTGTTGACTGCAATCGGGCCGAACACTATACATAGGAGTATTATTATACCGATTTCAGAATAAAATTGAATAATATTTTTTGCGGGCGATGCGAATTTCGCCATTTTTTAAATAACGTGCCATTTTGGGATTTGCTCCATGTCCAGAACAAATGTTTTCCTCGTTGGCGCCGGCCCCGGCGACAAAGAACTGATAACCCTCAAGGGGCTGAAAATCCTGTCGCAGGCCGATGTCATCCTCTACGACCATTTAATTTCCAACGAACTGCTGGCCTGCGCCAAAGAAGACGCCGAAAAAATCTTCGTCGGCAAACGGGCCTCGCATCATACCCTCCCGCAGGAGCAAATTAACGCCCTGATTGTACAAAAAGCCAAAGCGGGAAAAATGGTTGTCCGGCTCAAAGGCGGAGACTGCTGCCTCTTCGGTCGAGGCGGCGAAGAGGCCCAGGCCTGTCGCGACGCCGGCCTTGCATTTGAAGTCGTCCCCGGCATCACCAGTGCCCTCGCCGCTCCCTGCTATGCGGGCATCCCGCCGACACACCGCGACTTCACCTCCGACGTGGCGATTGTCACCGGGCATCGAAAAAAAGGCGACGACCGGCCGATTGACATCCCCCGTGCGGGCACCGTCATCTTTTTGATGTCCGTCGCCAACATTGCGAATATCATTCAATCGCTCCTGGAAGCGGGCTATCCGGGCGATACAAAAATCGCCGCAATCGAACGCGGAACCTGTTACAACCAGCGCGTTCTCAAAGGCACCCTTGATAATTTTCTCAATACTCTCAAAGACACCCCGCTGCGAACCCCGGCCGTCTTTATTATCGGAAAAGTTGTTGAACTGCAGGAGCAACTCGACTGGTTCTCAAAAAAGCCGCGAATCCTGCATCTCGGCATCCATCCCGAGCACTACTCCCATCTCGGCACCATCGTCCACCGACCCATCATCGAATGCGTCGAATCCGACACCACCGGCCCAATGACCGAAACCATCCGTCACGCCGGACAATACGACTGGATTATCTTTACCAGCGGAAACGGCATCCGCTTTTTCTTCAAAAAACTGTACGCCGCCGGGCTGGACGCACGCATCTTTTCAAATACGAAATTCGCCGTCATCGGTCAGGCCAGCGCCGAACAACTCATGGAATTCGGCATCAAAGCCGACCTCTGCGCCGCCGTCGAATCCAGCGCCGGCCTGCTCGATGCATTCGCCAACATCGACATCGCAGGACTTTCCATCCTGCTGCCGCAGGCCGAAGTTAGCTCACCGGATTTGCCCGAAGGCCTGTCGAAAAACGGGGCGAAGGTCGAAAAACTCGTCGTCTATCAAACCATTGAAAAAGAAATCGACGATGTTGATTTGGATTATATCGACCAAATTCTCTTTACCAGCGGCTCGACCGTCCGGGCGTTTGTCAAAAAATTCGCCTCAGTTCCCGAACATATTCAGGCGATGTGCCTGGGCGTCCCCACCCAAACCACAGCGAAACAATATAACATCAACGCAAAAATCATTGAGAAAGACCCCGATGCAGAATCGTAAGAGCGCACAGCTATTCAAAAAAGCCCAAAAAGTCATCCCCGGCGGCGTCAACAGTCCCGTCCGCGCCTTCAAAAGCGTCGGTGCCGCGCCCATCTTCATCCAAAAAGCCAAGGGCCCCTGGCTCTATGACGAAGACGCCAACCGCTACATCGACTACTGCGGCTCATGGGGCCCGATGATTCTCGGGCACGCCCACAAAGACGTACTGGCCGCAGTCAAAAAAACGATGGCCAACGGCACCAGCTATGGCATCCCGACGCGTCTCGAAACCCAACTGGCCGAAATGATTGTCGCCGCCTTTCCGTCCATCGACAAGGTCCGCCTCGTCAGCTCCGGCACCGAAGCCGTCATGACCGCCATCCGCCTGGCCCGCGGAGCGACCGCCCGCGACAAGGTCGTCAAATTCGTCGGCTGCTATCACGGCCACGTCGATTCACTCCTCGTCAGCGCCGGCTCCGGCCTGATGACGCTCGGCACCCCCTCCAGCCGAGGCATCCCCAAAGACTTCGTCAAAAACACCCTGCCAGCCCCCTATAACAACGCCGACGCCGTCGAAAAGCTCTTCGCTAAATACCCCGGCCAGATTGCCGCCGTCATCGTCGAACCCGTCGCGGGCAATATGGGCGTCGTGCCGCCCAAACCCGGTTTCCTGAAAAAACTGCGCACGCTGTGCACAAAAAACAGAGCTTTGCTGATTTTCGACGAGGTCATCTCCGGCTTTCGCCTGACCTACGGCGGAGCTCAGACAATCTATAAGACAAAGGCCGACCTGACCACGCTCGGCAAAATCATCGGCGGCGGTTTCCCCATAGGAGCCGTCGGCGGTAAAGCATCAATCATGAACAAACTCGCCCCCGAAGGCGCCGTCTATCAGGCCGGAACCCTCTCCGGCAACCCCGTCTGCGTCGCCGCAGGAATCGAAACGCTGAGACAACTAAAAACCCAAAACCCCTATAAAAAATTGGCCGTCCTGACAGAATATCTGTGTGATGGAATGACTGAACAGCTTGACCGTAAAGGCATCGGCCACAAGATCAACCGCATCGGCTCAATGTTCACCCTCTTCTTCAATGACACAGAAGTAACCGACTACACCACCGCCGCCAAATCAGACACAAAACAATACGCAAAATACTTCCGCCACATGTTGAACAGCGGAGTCTATCTCCCCCCATCACAATTCGAGGCCAATTTTATCTCAACCACCCACAAAAAAACACATATAGACCAAACACTGCAAGCGATTGAGAACTTGAAATTGTAAATGGGAACGCGGGCGTCTCGCCCGCAATCATAAAAAATGGGTTCGTTTGGGTTCGTTTTTTCGTCAGTGAACAGTTGGCAGTTATCAGTAAACAGTTTTTTAATAATCACTTACGGTGATTTTGAGGATTTTTAAAATGGGTTCGTTTGTCATAAAAAGCCTTCGGGGTATGGCCCCTTTGGCTTTAAGAATACAGAAGACAGAATTTAGAAGTCAGAAGGTGGCCCCGGATCGGTGTCCGGGGTGATATTGGGATGGCTATTTTATTGGCCGGGCGAGGCGGGTTGCTCGCACTCTATTGAAATTGTCAAGGATACACTATTCAATTTCGGGTATTATACCAAAAGTTAGATAAATGTCAAACTTTTTTTGGTTT
>JADHXS010000079.1 GCA_016782835.1 Phycisphaerae bacterium
TGTGGATCGAATGTTGCCAAACACTGGTGTCGGGGCATCGACCGGCTTCATGGATTTGATGGCCAATTTTCCTATGTACGCTGTCGCAATTGCGGACTGGTCTATATGAATCCACAAATATGTTTTGAAGAACTTGGACGGTATTATCCACAGGATTATGCGCCTCATAAAGCCGCGGGGAAACCCATCAATCCAAAAACGACCAAACTTCCGATTCGGGAAGCGTGTTTAAATCGTATTTCTTCCCAATCGCGTGTTCTTGACATTGGATGCGGAAGCGGGGGGTTTTTGGCCGGTCTTAAGTCTCGAACCGGCTGTCAGGTGTTCGGGTTGGACCTTTCCGGAAATGCGGTTAAAACCGCTGCTGAGAAATATGATCTGGATGTCTTTCAGGGGACGATTTTTGAAGCGTCTTACCAGCCGGATTCTTTTGATATGATAACCGCATGGTCCTATATCGAGCATGTAAATGATCCTCGCAGTGTTATTCAAAAAATGTTTACGTTGTTAAAGCCGGGTGGTTGTCTTGTTCTGAAAACGCCGAATGTCGCCAGCTTCAACGCCCGCTTTTTTAAAGAGAAATGGTATCATTTGGATTGCCCCTGTCACTTGTTTCTGTTCAGTCCTGAAACACTGACAGCGATGCTTGAAAAAGCAGGTTTTTGTGTTGATAAATTTGATTACGAAAAAGGATCAAAGGGGATAATCGCTTCGTTGCAATATTATTATTATGACAACAACTGTGATGTCAAAAATCGGAACCGACTTAGAAAGTCAAAATTGACGAAGGCCATTGTTTCTCCTTTTGCGAAGTTTCTTTGGCTGATAAAAGAGTCAGATACCATGACGGTTTATGCAAAGAAAAGAGGCTAAGATGGATTCAGTAAATTTATTGGTTGTCAGCAATAATCCATTGCGTCCCAGCTATCGGCAGCGAATAGGGGATTTCCTGCCGTTTTTGCAGGACAACGGGATTTCTACGGAAGTTCACCAATTGCCGAAGAAGAAGTTCCGGCGGTGGTCTCTTTTTAAATCCGCCCGGAACTACGATGTGGTCTTATTGCACAAAAAATGTCTCAATTTCTTCGATGCGAAAATTCTCCGCCGATACAGCAAAAAAATCATCTACGATTTTGATGATGCGATTATGTACAGCCCCCAAAAACCTGAAAGTGACAATACCAGCCACTTCCGGCTGTTTGAGCGAACGGTTCGTCTGGCGGATTGTGTGATTGCCGGAAATGACTATCTGGCCGAACATGCAAGACGGTTTTGTGCGAATGTACATGTTCTTCCAACGGGATTGAATGTCAGCGTTTATGAAAAGCCGGCAAAAAAAGTCAGCCGCAAGATACGGCTTGTCTGGATCGGCAGCCAAAGTACGCTGAGATATCTTCAGGATATTTCCCCTGTTCTCGAAAAAACAGCCAAAGAAGATATCCGTGTAACATTACGTGTCATTTCAGACAATTTTCCACTCCTTAATTATATGAAGCTTGAAAAACACGCATGGTCCCTCAAAACACAGGCCGCTGACCTGCTGGCGTGCAACATCGGTCTTGCGCCGCTGCCGGACAATCGATTTACACGCGGCAAATGCGGCTTTAAGATTCTACAATATTTTGCCGCCGGACTGCCCGTGATTGCCTCACCCGTCGGTGTCAATCGTGACCTGATCGAAAAAAGTGGTGCCGGAATGTTGGCAAGTACATCAGAGCAATGGCAAGAGGCGATTGAAAAATTGGTCGAACATCCCCAGCTTCGGGAAGAAATGGGCCAAAAGGCGAGACAATTCGTTAAACAGTACGATACCCGGGTATTAGCCGAAAAACTCTGCGGTATTATCCAACCGAAATCGTCTAAAGTCATGATGTCAATGACGTAACCGTCTTTTTTCGACGTTTTGAGATTTTAGCTTCCCACTTTTTCACCGCGTCTATAAAAGCTTTCTTATTGCCGAAAAAATCGGTGTTCAGATAGTTTTCCAGAAATAGCGATTGTAAATGTGCGTCCATAAAACCTTCCGGCAGGCTGAACAGAAAACGCCCGAGATTCATGGCCGCCGGACGATTTCCCCGCGTGCGGATTTGCATCCGATGCAGGTCAATCATTCCAAATTCATAATCATCCGTTTCATTTGAGGTATTGACCATATAGACATGCCAAATATAGGAGTCCGGCAGACTCAGCCCGGCCGAATGAATTTTTCTGAAGAATTTCGCCAGTTTAATGACCAGCATTTCTTTGTCCGCAGGAGGAAGTATTTTCCATGAATCCATCAAATAGTCCAGCAGACAGCAGCCGTCAATTTCTTCGGTCACAAAGAATGACTGCCGTTCGATTCCGCAGACCGACCGAAAGCCGTAGCAAACCGGATGATAGGTTTCAATCCCATTATCCAGAAAAATATTCGCGTTTCTCCATTCCAGTTCAGCCTGTGAGCAGATTTTTCCGAAATTGCGAAGGGTAAACAGCATGTCTTTAAAGTGCGGGTTGAAAAAGCGTTTCATAAAAAAGGTTTTCGGGTGTTCGCCGTCTGAAAGCTTTAAGAGGGTTACATTCCGCCTGGTGTTCCGGTTGATCATGTCACCTTGCCGGTATTCGAAAAAATCATTAAAACAAGAAAGACCGTGTGTTTCAAAAAAAGATTTCCGGTTTTTTTCAAAGACTATTTTTTCCATAAAATATTTCGTTCATTGATATTATCATTCATTTTTTGCTGATACAGCCGCCGCATATATTGACAGCCGTGATGTTTCATCGAATCCAGGTCAATCAAAACCGGATTGTCCTGATGAATCAGAATATTACTCGGTTTCAGGTCCCCATGAGTCATTTTAAAGTGAGCAAGGTTATCAAGCATAGTTTGTGTTGCCTGTGATATTTCCTCTTTAAGATTTTGAGGTGTGTCAGATTGTTTGAAATAATCCCGTATGTTCTGCCCATCGATAAATTCATTGAGACTATAAGACTGCCAGAGCAATCCGAATTTACGCTGTTCAAAAAAGCCAAGCGGTTTAGCCGTGGCGATTTCAAGTTCACTGAGGCGATGTCCAAACAGCCAGCACTTTTTGGCCCGACTGCTTTTGAGCGTATGCCGCAGTGAATGCCACAACCCTTTGTGATTATAGCGCTTAACAACCACATCGCGCCCGTTGAGTTGAATCCTGCTGACTAAACAGGTATTGCCGCGTTTGAGTACCTGTCCGTCCTCCATTTGTTTATCGATTGCCGAAATGAACGCGGAGAAATTCTGACCGGAAAAGAAATCTCGTGCGAATACGCCCTTGTAAGAGCCATGCTTTTCCTGAATATACCGTTTGGATGTCCGGAGAGTTTTACGCAAAGTATGTCTTATTCGCTTTAGTCGCTGTTTTTCCATCAATTTTTCAATCATCTCTATCATAGAGGAAATAAGCTGCCATCCGCGAGTTTCAAAATACGCCTCCAGCAATTCAGACCTGTTCACCCAAAACGATTCCGACAAACTGGCCAACAGGATTGCTAACTGTTGATAGCTGGTTGTCTCATCCAGAGGATTTTTGCTGAATGTCATTTCAGCCGGGTCGAGAACATAGATGGTTTCTCCATTCCAGAGAAAATTTCCGGTGTGCAAATCCCGCTGTAAAACCCCGGCCGCATGCATGTGGGCGACACATATAAAAACGGCGTGCAAAATGGATTGAGTCGTTGCCCGGTCATCAGTTGATTCAAGAAGGCTAAAAACATCAACCGCGTTTTCAATTTTTTCGAGCACGACCACGTGGTCTTTCCGCTCATTTTGACCGGCAGCTGCGATTTGAGCCGTTTTGATATTTCGCAAGGTCAGTTCTTTGAAACCGCGGATTTCTTTTTTGAAATGATGCCTGCCGTAAAGAGCGGAGTTAAAACATTTGATGATGACCGGTTTTCCGTCAAACAGACCTTCATAAACAGTCCGGCGGCCCTTGATACGGCGCAAAATCCGCGTGCAATCCAGCGTGATTGATTTGCCGCTGGTTGTATCGCGAATCGTCATTTGCTGTATATTTTGCATGTATCACTCTATCACAAAAAAAGTTTGCTATTTCAAGCCCATAGTTTACCATATAAGCCGAAAATGAAAACAATAAACTTTTAGTCGACTTATTGAGGGTTGTGCGCGAATATGGGGATCCTTGAATATATGATTGTCATAGCCATTGTGGTGCAATTGTTGTTTACGCTTCAGGTAATCAACAATTTTCGCTATGCGATGAACAAATATAAACGTCCGCGCCAAGGATATCGGCCCCGATGTATTCTGATTGTTCCCTGCAAGGGGCTGGATGAGGCATTCGATGAAAACATCGAATCATTTTTCCGTCAGGATTATGAAAACTACCATCTCTGGTTTGTCGTGGAGGAAAGAACCGATGTTGCCTATGAGCGTTTGCTGAAATTAAAAGCCTGGCACGCGCAATTCAGCCAGGCCGCCACCGTCAAAATATGGGTGGCGGGAAAATCCGCCTCATGCAGCCAGAAACTGCACAATCTCATTTTTGCGTATCATCAGATTCCAGACGATGTCGAAATATTAGTGTTTGCCGATTCGGATGCCTGTGCCGGGCCGAACTGGCTGGCTCACTTGGTTTATCCGCTTAGGCAGGAGAAAATCGGTGCTGCAAGTGGTTATCGCTGTTTTGTGCCGAGGCAGAACAATTTTGCGACGGTGACATTAGCGGCGATCAACGCGAAAATTTGTGAACTGCTGGGCAATACACGGTTTAATCTCGCATGGGGCGGCTCAATGGCGATTTCCGTAACACGATTTCGCGAGCTTGACCTTGATACGACATGGCAAAAGGTTCTCAGTGATGACCTTTCGCTCAGCTCCGCTGTTCGCAAAAAAAACTTGAAAATGGCGTTTGTTCCGGCAGGCATGATTGCTTCTTACGAAATCACGACATGGCCCCGGCTGTTTGAGTTTGTTCGAAGGCAGTTTATTATTACCCGAATTTACACTCCCGACATGTGGCTCTTTGCCTTGTTAAGCGCATTGTTCAGTGTTTTGGGATTGTGGGGCGGTATTGTGTTGGCCCTCTGGGCTCAAAAAACAGGATACCCCTATGCGAATTTATGTGCGGTCCTGCCAATTGTTTTTGCGGTCTGCCAATTGGGACGAGTCGTGCTGCGCCAGACGCTGATTGCCAGACTGCTGCCCAAAGACAGGGCCAAAATGAAAATCGTACGCTATGCCGACGTGTTGTTTTTTTGGTTTTTTACGATTATCTTGTTGTTTATAATCCTGACTTCCGCGGTAGGCCGCACCATCACATGGCGTAACATCAAATACAAACTTCACTCTCCGACAGACATTCAAATTTTACCTAACTGATGGCAATCTCTAAAAATTGTCGAATTATCAGAAATTACCTAATGTCAAGCCCGCGGATGAAATTTTTTGTGGATAGCACGCAAGCGGTCCTGGTCCACGTGCGTGTAGATTTGTGTTGTTTTGATATCGGCATGACCGAGCATTTCCTGCAGCGTGCGTAAATCGACGCCGCCGGAAAGCAGGTGCGTTGCGAAACAATGCCGCAGCGTGTGAACGGTCAATCCTTTCGGCATCCCCGCACGAAGAGCGTATTTCTTGACAATGCGCCACAAATCAATGCGATCCAGCCCGTGTCCTGTGCGAGACAGGAACAGGGTACTGGGGCTGTGTGTTTTCAACAAGTTTGGGCGAAGTTCGTTCAGATAAGCCTTAAGCGTCTCGCCGGCCATTCTGCCCAGCGGAACGATTCGTTCTTTGCGTCCTTTTCCGAAGCACCGAACATACCCCACCGAAATGTTAATATCTTTCAGCGTCAAACCGGCCACTTCCGACGCGCGCGCTCCGGTTGCGTACAGCAATTCAAGAATCGCCTTATCCCGCAAATAGTAGGGGTCATCCGGACGAGGCGCATTCATCAGGCGAAAAACCTGATCTTTGTTGGCGATGCCGGGCAGTTTTTTCCACAGTTTAGGGCTTTCGAGCCTGTCGGTAATATCGTTGGTGATACGTCCGGTGAGAATCCCGAAACGAAGCAGCATTTTTATGGCGACCAAACACCGGCTGATACTGCTTTCGGCCTGACCGGATTTTGAAAGCTGCTTCATATAGCGGTAAACCGTTACTGGCTCGATTATTTCCAGCCGGTCAGCCTTTTGGCTTCGACAGTGTTCGGCGAATCCCAGCAAATCCCGACCGTAAGCCAGTACGGTATTGGCCGACAGCCCGGCTTCTACCGTCAGATAGTCCAAAAACTGCCCCATCGTATTGCCCAGCGGCAGTCCGTGCAGTTTTTCCCGCAATAATTGTATTTGTTTGGTCAGCATGGTTCCTCTGTGTTCTATTATCGGCACAGAAGGGCGATTCTGTTCAAAAAGCAGCCCCCGTGGGAAAATATTGGACTTAATAGTTGAGGACGCCGGTTTTTCTCGATATAATCTGCCTGATTCTTAAGACAACCTCTAAAAGTGCCAAACTTCTGTGAAAACAGTGGTACGGTCAAGCGTTAGCTTGGCCGTGGATGAAAACGGATTTTTAAAGGGGTGCTCTGAATAATTCAAGAGGAAGACAAATTATGAAAAATATTACAATTTTAACAGTTGTAGTGGGGCTGCAAATTTTGTTCACCGGCTGTTCCAGACCGCAGCAGGTCATTTCATCCGATCCGGTATGCCTGCCGCAAATCGACGTTTCAAGAGCGATGCAAGCAGCACGAACCGTGCTGGAGGAAATGCAGTTTTCCGTCGAAAAATACGACCCCGAAGCCCGCTATATCCGCACGCGGCCGTTAAGCGCGGCGCAGTTCTTTCAGGTCTGGCGTCAGGATAATGCCTCCCCCTACACATCCGCTCAGGCAAATCTGCAAAGTCTCCGACGCATCGTGGAGGTAGAGGCGACACCGTACGCCAATCGCACCTGTTTGGAGTGCCGGGTTTATGTGCAGCAGCTATCCCTGCTGGAAGAACCCATTGTGGGGGCTTGGGGGACGGCGGGCAGTTATACCAGCAGCAGTTCAACGTATCAGACGCTTCGGGTGGAAAGCGAACAACTGGAAAAGATGGAATGGCTCGATAAAGGATTGGATCGAGCGCTCGAACAAAAGATTCTTAGCAAGATAAGAGGAAAAGCAGCGTTATGAGAATATTGGTATGTGGCGGAGCCGGATATATCGGCAGTAATATGACGGCGATGCTGACGCGCGAAGGGCATAAGCCGGTCGTGTTTGATAATTTGAGTAAGGGACACCGCACAGCGGTCAAAGACGTTGAATTTGTGCAGGGCGATTTTGGCGATCTCGGTTTCACGGTCCAGACACTGAAAAAATATAATATCGATGCCGTGATGCATTTTGCGGCGTTTATTGAGGTCGGCGAATCCGTAACGGAACCCCTGCGATATTATGACAATAACGTCAGTAAGACACGAACCCTGCTGGAGGCGATGGAAAAGGCGGGAGTCGAAAAGTTTGTCTTCAGCAGTACCGCCGCGGTATATGGGATGCCCGATACCATCCCCATCACCGAAGACGTTGTCAAAGCCCCCATCAGTCCGTATGGCGAGACCAAATGGGCAGTTGAGCGAATGTGTGGGTTTCAAAGTCAGACCGGTCGATTGCGATATGCGGTTCTGCGGTATTTTAACGCTTGCGGCGCCGGATTTAATGCCGCACTCGGTGAAGACCATCGCCCGGAATCGCACCTGATTCCGTTGATTATACAGGCGGCGATGGGCAAACGCGACAATATCAAAATTTTCGGAACGGACTACCCCACCGAAGACGGGACATGTATCCGTGACTATATCCACATCGAGGATTTGTGCAAGGCGCATCTGTTGGCCCTGAAAAAGCTCGAGTCCGAAAGCGAGCAGGTCTATAACCTTGGCAACGGAACGGGCTATTCGGTGCGGCAGGTCATCGATACCGTCCGGAAGATTTCCGGCAAAGACTTCAGTGTTATCGAAACCGACCGCCGCCCCGGCGACCCCCCGGTTTTAACCGCCGACGCGACCAAAGCCCGTACCGAACTAGGCTGGACGACGGATTACCCCAATCTGGAGGCCATTGTCGAAAGCGCCTGGAAATTTCACACCGACCATCCGAACGGATACGAGTCGTAGCCAGCCTGTCATTCCCGCGAAGGCGGGAATCCAGCGTGTGAACGGATAACGGAGAAATGGTAAAGTGAATCTACAGAAGAATACGGCAAAGCAAAAAGCAGTTGATTTCCTTCGTACCCACCCGATGGACCATTTGGATGTTGATTTTGACGGCAATTTGGAACAGTTTTTAGATGAAATGGCCAAAGGCTTGGCTGGCGCCGATAGCAGTCTGGAAATGATTCCGACCTTTCTGGAAACAGCCAATCAAATTCCCGTCAATCAACGTGTCATTGTGGCCGATGCGGGGGGGACGAATTTCCGTGTGGCGACGGTCTATTTCGATGAGAATAAGAATCCGGTAATTGAAAATTTACAAAAATTCTCCATGCCCGCGATAGAACGCGAACTAAGTTGCAAAGAGTTTTTTGAGGCGATGGCCGGCTATTTCCGCGATGTTATTGACGTGGCGGATAAAATCGGTTTTTGCTTTTCCTATCCCGTGGAGATGTTGCCCAACAAAGATGGCCGGGTGATTCGCTTTGCCAAGGAAATCAAGGCTTCGGAGGTCGTCGGGCAGTTGGTCAACCAAAATCTTAATGACGCTTTTGGCGGGATGGAATTGAGCGAGGCCAAGCATATTGTCTTGCTCAACGATACCGTGGCGACGCTCTTGGCGGGGGTTGGTTATAAAGGGCGCGACTTTAGTAGCTATATCGGTTTCATCCTCGGCACAGGTACCAATTGCTGTTATGTCGAACGCAACGCCAACATCATCAAACGAAAAGACCTGGATCCTCATAAAAGCCAAATCATCAATACCGAATCCGGCGGCATGAACAAGGCCCATCGTGGCAATATCGACGGCATGTTAGACGCCTCCACAAACAATCCGGGCATTCACATCTTTGAAAAGATGATTTCCGGCGCCTACCTCGGCCCGCTGTTTTTGGCAACGATTCGACAAGCTGGCGCCGATGGTTTATTGTCACAGCCGGTCACCGAAGGCCTCAATCAGATGACCGAACTGACGACCAAAGACATGAATGATTTTATGTTCTATCCCTGCGGCAACAATCCGCTCGCAAAAGCCTGTCAAAAAGGCATTCCGGACGATACGACTTTTCTGTCTGTCGTCGCCGACCGGTTGGTCGAACGGGCTGCCAAATTAGCCGCGATTAATCTGTCGGCGATGGCACTCAAATCCGGCAAAGGAACCGACCCAACCCGTCCGATCTGCATCGTCGCCGAAGGAACAACCTTCTACCAGATGAAAACACTCAAATCCCGCGTGGAATTTTACCTCAAGCAGTATCTCGAAGACAAACGCGGCATCTATACCGAGATTATCGCCGTCGAAAACGCCACCCTCATCGGCGCTGCCATCGCCGGCCTGACAAACTGATGGTACCAAAATAACGATAAGGAATAAACATTAACACAATGTAAGAGTGTTCATTGTCACCCCCGCGGATTTATTATCGCTCCGCGGATTTATTGCCGCCCTCGCGGACTTATTGCCGCCCTCGCGGACTTATTGCCGCCCTCGCGGACTTATTGCCGTCCCCGTGGATTTATTGCCGCACCCGCGGATTTATTGTCATTCCCCCGAAGGCGGGGGGCCAGCGATTAAATTCAAGGCACGAAAGAATTCGGCGAACTAATCAATATGGAAAGGACACAAGGAGACAAAAATGGAAAAAATAAAGAATTTTCTAAAGAAGGACCGCTACGCAAAACACAGTGGAATTGAATTACTGGATGTTTCCAAAGGAACGGCCAAAGCCGTAATGGCCATACGGGAAGAACACCTTAACGGCGTCGGGATTGCCCATGGCGGAGCCATCTTTACCTTGGCGGATTTTGTTTTTGCCGCCGCCTCCAATTCACATGGAACAGTCGCCGTCGCCATCAACGCCAACATTTCCTATGTCAAAGCCGCAACAGGCGGCACGCTGACAGCCCAAGCAAAGGAAGTATCGCTCAACCCCAAAATTGCAACCTACTCGGTCCGTGTAACCGATGAAACCGGCGACTTAGTCGCCTCGTTCCAGGGCATGGTCTACCGAAAAAAAACCGAAGTACCCCACGAATAAAAAAAGATAAGGTAGCAGCTGCAAATGGGGCAGGGCAAGGCAGGTGCTGGATGAGTTGATGGGGGAGGAGGGTAATAGTAGTTTATTGTCTTGCTTGAATGGAGGGAGAGGGGTAGAATTAAGGGAGATTTCGTGAACTAATCATTATCAATCGAAAATACAAATGAGGTAAGATGGACGAGAAAACAAGTAATGATAATTCTTGGCCAGTTCAATGGGCTAAGGTGAGTTTTGTTTTAGTTCTGATTGGAATCGGAATTGTTGTTCTCGGCTATATAGTGGGCGGCATCGAACAGAATCTCAGAGAGGGAAATATTGTTTTAAATTTTATAAGGCCTTATATAGAAATAGTTGGGTGTTTTTTTCCACTAATCGTACTTTTTTTATCTATTAGCGGATTAGTTTCATTTATTGGTCTCCTGAGAGCAAAAGAAAAAACCAAAAAACCATATATTTATGCTTTAACCTCTTTCATTATTGGTTTGTCCTTAATTTGGACTGTTGCCATTACATCAACTGTTGGTCTTATTAAAATACACAAAGAAACTGTTTCTGGCAAAGCCAAGAGTATTGAGCATGAATGCACCAATAACCTTCATGAACTTGGTATGGCATGTTTAGGATATTGGCATGATCATGATAGGCTGCCAGCCAAGGATAAATGGTGTGATATATTAAAGACGGACATCGAGAGCCAGAAACCAAGTTATGATGGTGAGTACATGAATTTCTTTCTATGCCCTGAAGACACAACCGGGCCTTGCAGTTATGCCATAAATGAGAATATTCCAGATGATGTAAATAAGTTGCCGTGGGACATGGTATTATTTTTTGAAAGTAAGCCGGGTTGGAATAGCATAGGAGGTATAGATGATGTGGTAACAGATCGTCATACAATACTCGGAGCAAATATCGTTTTCTTTGGTGGCAGGGCTGAATTTATCGAAGCCGAAAGAATCCCTAATTTACTGTGGGCTTTGGAAGAAAACAAATGAAAAACTCTACGATAACATTACTCAGCATAGGACTCAGCTTAATCTTGGCTATAGGTATTTTGATAGCCGTTGTTGCGGGCTTCCTATACATGGGAGCAATGGCTTGGGAAAGTGGTTGGGCTAGGGGCGATTCGCTTGAGGGACACGATGGTTATACATATTGCATAATGCATGAGACTGGTATAGGACAAGATCCACATACAAAGCTCATTAGAACCAAGAACATTAAAGATGAAAATTCTTATGAAGATTTAGGTTCAGTAAATGCAGAGTCAAGCTGGTTGACTGTTATTAGATCAACCAAGATTTCTAAAGGCGGTCATACTATAATATATATTACTTCAAACAATAAAGCTTTTGCTGTTTCTTATAATAATTATGTTCCATTTATATTTGATCCTGAGAATGAAGTATTTTATGAAGGGGACGATGCCACAATGTCTCCATTTATATTAATCGAAAATGAAGATTCAGACCTGTATGACCCAGATGTAATTCGGGTTATTTGGCGTACTGTCACAGATTTATCGGGTTGGCCTGCTTCGGAT